>NZ_VPDX01000004.1:0-172921 GCF_013417475.1 Acinetobacter sp. YH12249
GTCAGATAAATATCACTTAAAACAGCGCAATAAGATAGAGACTTTATTCAGTTTATTGAAAGGTCAGTACAATTTAGTGACAAGCAAAGCACGTAGTGTTCATGGATTTCTAGGAGGGATTTACGCGTCCTTGTGTGCATATCAACTGATCCATAAAAATAAGCCAACAATTCAAATTATGAAGTCATCGGCTTAAGCAGGATTCGGGTTAATTAGCTTTATAAACATAAAACGTGGATTTAGGTCCACGTTTTATTTAATACTTTCATTCTACTTTATCGATAAAGAAAAGTAGAAGCTATTTAAATCAATCCTGTAGATTTTTATTTTTTATCATCCTTATTTTTTGATATATTTAGATGACTATATTATTTAATATTTTTTATAAAAATTAAATTTTATCTAAAACTAAGTTAAAATATAATTACCTTCATGGGAAATTAATTAAAATTTAAAATATATTTATTGTTCTTTATTTTTTAAAATTGGCAGTAAAAATGATTATTTAGAGGTAGTTTATGGAAACAGGTATTATTCTTGGTATTCTATTCGCAATTATTGTGTTGTTAGTTATTTTTTATAAAAAGAAAAAGTAAATAACAGTTTTTTGGCAAATACAGATCCCCTACTTACATAAAACTGAAAAATTCATTAGATTAATTTCAGATACAGATTAAATTTTGACTTGTGGATATTGAAGACGGCGATCATATTCAAATGCAGGATGAGACCAGATGTCATGCATCGGGATTTTTACGTCTAGTGCAAGCGGTAATTTTTTGGGATTAAATTCCATCTGGCTTAAATCATTTCCCCATGCAATCAGGTCGACATCCAGGCTGATCTGATGCGATGGTCGAACCCGCCCTGAATCCGTTTCCATTTGCTTTAATAAATCTGTCATATCTTGAACAGAAACTTCACTGTATAGGAGGCAGGCCGCATTCCAGTAATCTGCTCCGATACTATCCCGACATGGAATGAGGTAAATTGGAGAAAACCGGACTTCCCCCAACTCACTGATCCGTTGCTGGGCAGCCTGAAAATGTTGCTGTGGATGACAATTACTCGCCAGTGCTAGGGCGAATATCGTTGCGGTGGCGTTCAAGACGTATCCCTACAGAATTGGCTTGCGCGATAATGGCAGGCTTACGGATCGTAATCATAATCGATTCTACACTTTCAAAGGTAGCAAAAAGCGCGTCTAGTACCAGTTTTGCTGCATGTTCGATCAATTTT
The DNA here is from genome assembly GCF_013417475.1 of Acinetobacter sp. YH12249. NCBI lineage: Bacteria > Pseudomonadati > Pseudomonadota > Gammaproteobacteria > Moraxellales > Moraxellaceae > Acinetobacter > Acinetobacter sp. YH12249. The sequence goes on from NZ_VPDX01000004.1 coordinate 1,240, forward strand.
GGCTGAGCTTCCTGAATCACCCGCGCTGAAATCTCACAGATTTCGGCATAATTCAAAGTATCTTCCAGTTCATCTGACTGTGCCGCTTGTTCTAAGTTGGTACGAATGTTTAGATCCAGCATTAAAGGCTGAATGATTTGACGCTCCCAATTAAAGCAGCCGACTACTGTATCGACCTTTAAGCCTTCAATAATAATTGCGTCCATTTTAAAACTCGGAATTTAATATTTAAGAATAATTTCCCTAAATCCCTCTTTAATAAAGAGGGACTTTCATCACTTCTATTTATTTTGTAATGAAAGCCTCCCTTTCTTAAAGGGAGGACGGGAGGGATTAAATTAGTGCTTTAACAACAAATTTGGGTCCATGGTCTGAACCATCTGCAAACGCTGATCCGCATAAATGTCCGTATACGGTGCAAGAATTCGCATGAAACGGTCGAAATACAGCATTTGCTTAAACAATAAGGCAAAGTCACGTGGGAAACGGATACCATGACGTTCACCGACTGCTACCATATCCATCATGATATCGTTAAGATCAGCCGGGCTTGAAGTCAGTAACTCCTGAGGATCGGCTAACATTACACCACTAAACAAACGTTCGAGATCAGCCGCAAGCACTTTGGTATCAATCTCAACTGCGGTCATGCCCATTTTCAGCATGTTTTCTGCCATCAGGGTATAATTGGTATGCTGCAAGGCATCCATAAAGGCCATACACGCGGTCCAGACTTCTGGTTTAAGCTGGCCGACAATACCAAAATCAATAAAGCCCACACGACCATCTTCAAGCAGCATCAGATTACCCGCGTGTAAATCAGCATGGAAACTGTTACACATCATCAGGCTGCCAAACCAGGTGTTCATTGCAGTGATGAGAACCTGTGACGGGTCTTTAGCGACCTTTTTCACCACTTCAAAATCAGTCAGTGGCACGCCATATAAACGTTGCATAGTCAGCACACGACGTGTTGAATATTGATGATAAACCTTAGGAGCAGTTGCTGCCTTATTATTGGTGATATTCAGATAATTGACGAAATCATCCAGATTTTGTGCTTCTTCAATAAAATCAACTTCACGCACCATCCGGGTTTTGATTTCTTCGACAATATCGGCCAATGACGCAAATTTCACTTTCGGTACCGCTTTTTCCAGCAGTTTGGTCGCCCAATGCAATACATTTAAGTCGGTATATAGAATTGTTTCCACACCCGGCTTTTGTACTTTAATGACCACATCTTCACCAGAAACCAGCTTGGCCGCATGTACCTGTGCGATGGAGGCAGAAGCTAGTGGTGTTTCCTCAATTGAGGCAAAGATTTCATCCAGATTGCGACCAGAAAACTCTGATGCCAGTACTTCCTGGATATAGCTGAATGGTAATGTCGGCGTCTGATCCAGACAGCCCTGAAACTCTTCCACATATTCACGCGGAAACAGCGACGGCGTACTGGCAATAAACTGACCGAGCTTGATATAGGTTGAGCCTAAAGACTCAAACGTTTCACGCATGAGTTTGGCATTACTTGGCTTTTCAGTAGCATATTTAATGCCGGCCTTCGCCGCAACTACCGCGGTTTCACCCATACGGGCAACCGAACGTATTCCATCTAACCAGATATTTTTTTTCATAATGTCTTAGGAAAAATTAATTACATGCAGTGTAGCAAAAAAATTAAATTTTGCAGGCCTATCTTGCCTGACAGACCGGGCAATCTGTATCTTTTTCGAAACTTAAAATGCGCTGTTTAAAACTCAGACCATCCCAAAGTAAAAGTTTCTGCCTAAGTGGCATTTTACCCAGGCCTAAATAAAGCAATGCATGATGAGCTTGCAAACTCGCCATCACATTCGGCGTAGTCGCCAATACGCCTGAATCTGCACAGCGCAAACTGGTATCAGCCTGATGTTCAGATGGGAACAGGCAAGCATAACAGGCTGAATCCCCTTCCATCATGAACAGTTGCCCTTGCAAGCCAATCGCAGAAGCACTGATTAAAGGCACATTCAGTTTTACACAGCTCTGATTGACCAGATAACGTGTCTCGAACTGATCACATCCATCCAGCACTAGATCCTGATGTTCAATAATACTTTCTGCATTTTCAGTCGTTAAAGCCTGATTAATATATTCAACCTGAACATTCGGATTAATCTGAGCCAGTCTTTTCGCGAGTATTTCTGCCTTATAAAAGCCTAAATCATTTGGCGTAAATGCCAGTTGTCGTTGCAGATTACTCATCTCAATCGTATCAGGATCGATCAGGGTAATTTTGCCAACACCTGCCCGTGCCAAAAGTTCTGCCAAGGCACAACCAATCCCGCCGCACCCCACGATACAGACATTAGAAAATTTCAACTTTTCCTGTGCTTCAATATCCCAGCCATCCAGAAGAATCTGGCGACTATATAAGTGCAATTCAGCATCGGTGAGTTCAAACTCTGGGGATATGGCATCCATAGTCGATATAGACAACGTCGTTCCTTGTTTCGAAGATTTTTAAGAAGCATGTGCCAAAAAAAGTGCATTTACCGAAATTTCAATATGCTGATAAATCTCGAGCAAATTAACTTCTCTGCGCATAAACAGCAAATCAATAAATGGCTTGGCAATACTAGCGCTAAATAGCATATCAGTTAAATGCTCCGTATCAAGCTGATAGTGTCCTAATAAATATGTAATAGTCATATTATGAATGCACTTAACTTGATCTATATGCCACTTAATTTATTCACGTATTACATCTTCCTGGAACCTCGTTCTTCTATTCTTTTATCACCCTGTAACTGAATTTCGATTGTTTAGCACTTCTGTAGCTGCTACCTGCAATTCAGTAGGAAAATGTATCAGTTCAGTGAGACCCTCTGTATCCATTCCCAAATATGATTAAGCTGCTTAAGGAATAGCAATTATCCTCGCTTTCAATAAATAGTATGGAGCATATAGATGAACGAACAAAATCAGCATAATAATCGTGAAAAATTATGGGAACTAATTAAAGATGTGCGTTACACCATGATCAGCCATGTGACCGAAAGTCAGGAAATTCATTCTCAGCCAATGACCATGCTCAATTCTGAGCAAATGAATGAAGATCAGAATTTGTATTTCATCATGCGTGACACCAATGATCTGGTTAAAGCTGCCAATACTGGTCGTACTCAGATCGGCCTGTCTTTCGCTAAACCTTCTGATGGTATTTATGTGTCAATTAGTGCAAATGCACAGATCAGTACTGACCGTATTCTGATTGAAAAATTATGGAATCCATGGGCAGAAAACTGGTTTGAAGGTAAAGATGATCCTAGCGTGCGTGTACTGATTGCTGAAGCTGAAAGTGCAGAATACTGGAATGTCACCGATAACAAAGTAACGCAGCTATTTAAGGCATTAAAAGGTGGTGTGACTGGCGAAGCTGGGGAACCAGATGCTGAGCACAAAAAAGTTGATCTATAAGTAAATAAGAATTCCACCTTCAATTTAGCCTCTTAATAAGAGGCTAAATTTTTGATTTATTTTATTTAAAAGATGAATAGTATTACATTGTAATGACAATTATTTTCTCTGATAAATTCGAACATAAACAAATTAATCATATAAAAAAGGCCGCAATTGCGACCTTTTCAAAATGTTTAAATGAATATATTAACTGACCTGTTTAATGCCTTGAATCTTGGCAATTTCCTGCTGTTTAAGCAGATTACGCTGAATTTTACCGCTAGATGTTTTAGGTAAATCACTTACAAACTCGATCTCTTTTGGATAGGCATGTTTAGATAAACGGGAACGCACATAGTTTTGCAATTTCAGCATCAGTTCTTCACTAGCGGCATATTGTGATTTAAGCACTACAAAGGCTTTCACAATTTCGGTACGTTCCGGATCTGGTTTTCCAACCACAGCGGACTCCAGCACTTCTTCACACTCCAGCAAGGTACTCTCTACATCAAAAGGTCCAACTCGATAACCCGAAGTCGTAATGACATCATCCGCACGACCAATGAAATCTATTCCACCATGTTCATTCAGTTTTACGGTATCACCCGTTAAATAGTACTGTCCCACGAAGGCTTTACGATTATTACCGCCATAGCCTTCAAACCACATCAAAGGTGAGGCTGAGCAGTCCATGGCCAAGGTCCCAATGCCGCCTTTTTCGACTTCCTGATGCTCTTTATTTAAAACTGCAAAACGATGTCCTGGAATGGCAAAGCCAGCAGAACCGATTTTCTTGTGATGCTCCAGCGCATGATGATTAGCAATCACCATCCCAAGTTCAGTCTGTCCATACTGGTCGTAGATATTCACGTCCATTTCATGATTAAACCACTGAATGACTTCAGGCGTTAATGGCTCACCTGCACTACTGACCACACGTAAACATGAGCTAATCTCAGCATCAAATTTCTCCTTAAAGCCAAAGAACATCCGGAATGCAGTTGGAGAACCAGTCAGGTTATTCACCCGATATTTTTTAATGACTTCAACAGCATTGTCTACACTAAAGGCACGTTCATCCAGAATAATGCTATGCCCCAAACTTAATGGACCTGCAATTCCATAATACAGACCATAAGCCCAACCCGGATCTGCCAGATTCCAGAAAGTATCTTCATCGCGTAAATCTACGGCGTGCAGCATATAGCCTTTAAATGCCAGTAAAGCTTTAAGTGGTACAGGCACTGATTTTGCAAGTCCCGTTGTACCCGAAGTAAACATCATCAGGAAAATGTCACTAAAACGACCTTGAACCGGCTCAAATTCAGTTGGGCATTTCTTGAGTTCTGTCCAGAAATCAGCATCCTGATTGGTACTTTCAGGCGTTTGATGGACGGTTAAAAGATGTGGAATATCGAGATTATCTAGTTTTGCACGCTGTTCCTGATTGGTAATAATCAGTCGGGTATGTGCGGTATTAATACGATGCTCGATTGCCTTGCTTTCAAAAGCGGTAAATAAAGGCTGATAAATCGCACCAATACGCCAGGTAGCAAGAATGGTAATTAATAATTCTGGGGTTCGTGGGAGCAAACCAGCGATACAGTCACCTGCTTGTAAACCCAGTGAGGTCATATAATGAGCCAATTGTCCTGAAGCCTCAGCCAATTGTTCAAAAGTCCAATATTGGGTCTTGCCATTTTTACCTTCCCAAATTAACGCGATCCGGTTTTGTCCCAGAAAACGTCCACAGCATTCTGTATAGGCGTTGAGTGCATCTGGCACTCCTGCCAGATGTTGTTGAACCATAGTGTCAAAACTAAATTCACGATACGCTTGTTCTAGTGTCTTCATCACGACAACCTCTATTCCGTTTATAAACAGACTTTATGTCTGTGTCCGTTGTATTTGTTGTTCTGTCTGCCGCCTGCAAATTCCATTGCAATGCTGGTTTTATATAACATGCCCTATTGGTAGGACATGTTAGGTGTCACTCTGCTGAGTCACTTTTCGCCTTATCAATAATTGACCATGTTTTATAGACCATCACAATTTCCATATCCCTCAAATGAGCTGCAGGATTTGAACAGTCGGCTATTTCATGACTTTTAAACTTTGCTCACTTCCCGGGCAATGACCAGACGCTGAATATCTGATGCACCTTCATAAATCTGGCTCACTCTGACATCACGGTAAATACGTTCAACCGGGAAATCTGAGACATAGCCATAACCGCCATGAATCTGAATCGCATCCGAGCAGACTCGCTCTGCTATAGTCGAAGCAAACAGTTTAGCCATGGACGCTTCTTTTAAGCATGGTAATCCTGCATCTTTAAGCGTTGCTGCATGTAAGACCAGTTGTCTTGCTGCCTCAATCTGGGTGGCCATATCTGCGAGACGGAATGCTACTGCCTGATGCTGCACCAGCTCTACACCAAAAGATTTACGTTCATTGGCATATTCAACAGCAGCATCCAGTGCAGCTCGTGCCATACCTACAGATTGTGCTGCGATCCCGATCCGGCCAGATTCCAGATTAGACAAGGCAATCTTGTAGCCGTCACCTTCTTGACCTAACAGGTTCTCAGCCGGAATCCGGCATTGATCAAAAATAATGGTCGCGGTATCGGAACAATGCTGCCCCATTTTTTCTTCCAGATTCGAGACGATATATCCTGGACTATCGGTAGGTACCAAGAAACATGAGATTCCTTTCTTGCCCGCAGATTTATCTGTCACTGCAAATACCAGTGCAATCTGGGCATGCTTACCGGTAGTAATAAACTGCTTGGTGCCATTTAATACCCATTCATCGCCATCACGTTCTGCCTTACATTCTAGTGCGCTGGCATCGGAACCGGCTTGAGGTTCCGTCAGGCAGAAACACCCCAACCATTCACCGGTCGCCAGTTTGGTCAGGTATTTCTGCTTTTGTTCCTCGGTACCATAACGCTGGGTAATCCCGCAAGGCAGTGAATTCTGCACACTGACAATGGTCGAGATGGCTCCATCTCCAGCAGCGATTTCCTCAAGAGCCAGTACCAGCGACACATAGTCCAGGCCTGCTCCACCCCATTGTTCAGACACGGTCATACCGAGTGCACCGAGTGCACCGAGTTCTTTCAATTCTTGTGCTGGAAATTGAGCCGTTTTATCCCTTAGACTAGCGGTAGGTTTCAGTTTTTGCTGCGAATAGTTTCGCATCATCTCCTGAATCATTTTCTGTTCGTCATTTAAAAGCACTGCATATATCCCTTACTTATCTTTTAATTTTCCATATAGAGTGAATAAACCTATCTACTCTGACTTTTGTATTTTGCTTCGTTGGCTCGAACTTATTTTGGAGCCATACGGATGGCGCCATCCAGACGAATCACTTCACCGTTCAGATAGCTATTTTCGAAGATATGACCTACTAACTGGGCAAACTCCTGAGGTTTGGCCAGACGTGGTGGAAATGGAACCATCTGCCCCAGAGCATCCTGTACATTTTGCGGCATGCCTTTCAGCATTGGGGTTTCCATAATGCCGGGTGCAATGGTCATGACACGAATCGCTTCACGTGCCAGCTCACGCGCGAGTGGCAGCGTCATCGCAACGACTGCACCTTTAGACGCAGAATAAGCTGTCTGACCAATCTGACCATCAAAGGCTGCAACTGAAGCCGTATTCACGATTACACCGCGCTCCTCTTCATTGGTTTGCAGCTCATACTTCGCGATTAAAGCCGCTGCAAAACGAAGCATATTGAATGTGCCACTTACATTGATATTCAACACTTTCTGGAACATCGCCAGTTCATGGATTCCATTGCGGCCCAGTACCTTGGCAGAAGGTGCAATACCAGCACAGTTCACCAAGCCATTGAGTTGGCCATACTGATTTTCAACATGATTAAAGAAAGCTTCAACCGCCTGCTCATCCGTTACATCCAATTGTACAAATTCAGCCTGCTCACCCAGTTGCTGTTGTAAGGCATTGCCCTGTTCCTGGTTCATATCCACCAGAATCACTTTTGCACCCTGTTCTACCAGATGAGTCGCTGTGGCTGCACCCAGACCTGATGCACCACCAGTTACCACAATCACTTTTCCCTGAATTTTCATGTTAATGTCCTGTTCCTATTTTTATGACAAGCTACGACTTAATAGGCAGAGTAAACAGAGATTTTATTCTGTACAATTTCCAAATATTGCATCTTCACTGATGGATTTGGACAATAAAGAAGGGATATCTGACTGGCTATGCAATTACCAGCCTTGGAATATAGTAAGGGAACCATCTCGATTGATCTGGTTCATGAAGCACTGCTGAATGCCAAAGCACAGCATTATGACATTGCTGCGATTTTAACTAAGGCTGCCATTCCTTTAGAGATTCTGCACTCTGCTAAAGCACGGGTGTCAGTGGCGCAGTATGCCGCGCTATGGACTGCACTTGCCGATAGCATGAATGACGAATTTTTTGGCATGGACAGCCATCCAATGCGCCGTGGCAGTTTCAAACTCTTGTCAAAAATGCTGTTACAGACCGATACGCTGGAAAAAGCTCTGCAGCAAATCCTGCAATTTTTTAATCTGATTCTGGATGATCTGCACAGCACACTGATGGTCGAAGAAAACTTTGCCTATATCGTGATCTATGACCAGAACCAGACCAAGCGCATGTTTAGTTATGCAACCTATCTAATGCTGATTCATACCCTGCTATGCTGGTTAAGCGGACAGCGGGTTTTACTTAATCAGATTCAACTGAAATGTGCCGCACCACTCGATGATTTTGATTATAAAGTCCGTTTTTGTGAGCAGATTGAATATCAGGCCAGTGAAAACTATATCCAGTTTGATGCAGCCTATTTGCAGCTCCCAGTAAAACAGGATCAAACCTCCTGGTATCAGTTTATTCAACAGACTCCGCATAACCTACTAGTTCGCTTTAAAAATCCTTATGCGCTAAGTGCACAGATCCGCAAACAGCTTTTAAAAGTACCTCCGGCTGAATGGCTTGAACTGAATGAGCTTGCTTTGAAAATGAATATGTCTGAAGCCACCATGCAACGGCGTCTTAAAAATGAAGGTGTGACTTATCAACAGCTCAAAAATGAAATTCGTCGTGATACAGCCATTGAACTATTAACCCGTACGGATCAAAGTTTGCAGGACATCAGTGATCAGCTTAACTTCCAGGAAGTCAGTGCTTTTCATCGTGCCTTTAAAAAATGGACAGGGGTTAGTCCAGGTGCCTATAGACAAAATATTACTAGATAATTTATATTTAATAAGACTTAAAAACGATTAAAATTTAGCATATAAATTTAAATTTATATTTTCTCAACAGTTATATTTTTCAAGGCTTACAGCCCAAAAATAGAGGACTGAACGGTCATCCATAATGCTTTGCATTCCCTATTAATATAGTTTATTTTTCAATCGATTTTTAGTGCTTCACTTTTGGCTGTACTCCCTTTCCCTCTTTCCTTGTTGAAGGTATTTTCCATGTTAAAGATGACTGATGTTCTTGGACAAAATCTTGTTCAAAACTTCGCCCAGGCTTTAGTTTCTTCGACCGATCTTAATGCAGAGCAATTGAATCAAGGCATCTTGAATGCGTCTGATTCTGCCCTCAAAGATGCTATTGTGCACTTCTTTAACCAGATTGATGCCACTGAAGCTGCGAAATCGCTTGAAATTCCGGCTGAGCGCATCGTTGCATTACAACAAGGTATTGCACTGAAAGATGAACAATATCTTGCTGATACTGCCAAAGTCGTGGCTCTTTGCCTGGCAATGGAAACTGGTAGCCTAGATCAAGTCGAGGTTTATGACTGTCTGCAAGACTACCCAATGTAAGCTATCCAGATTGATAAAATAGTGACTCAAAAAGCGATGCTAATGCATCGCTTTTTTTATGGCACTCGTTATTTATAAAACTTCCTACTGCAAAGACGAATGATTAAAAAAACAGCTTATCAATTTACGCCATACCATTTTTAAAATTTTATCTAAGCAAAACCTTTCTATTCTTTATTTAATAAATTCAAATAAAAACAAATACCTATATTTAAAGCTGTTAATTATTTCATTTTTTGATTTGATTATCTTTTTTTCTTTTTTGTGTGCTTATTTATTTACCGCTATGAATGTCAAAAATTTAATTCAAGATTGAGATATTCATGAAAAAAACATTAAGAACTTCGGGTCTGACTTTACTCGGTCTTTCTATTTCTCTCTTTACCGGCTTGGCTAACGCAGCGATTCCATCTGAATTAAAATTGGACTATGCCTATTACGCACCGACCAGTCTGGTGGTTAAAGAACAGAAACTGCTAGAAAAAGCTTTGCCAAAAACCAAGATTAAATGGGTATTTAGCCAAGGCAGTAACCGCTCACTCGAATATCTAAATAGCGGTAGCACAGATTTTGCTTCTACTGCAGGTTTAGCGGCAGTGCTTAGCCGCGCCAATGGTAGCCCGATTAAAACAGTTTATATCCAGAGCCAGCCTGAATGGACAGCACTGGTCGTTAATAAAGATTCAAATATCAAATCTCTGAAAGATTTGAAAGGTAAAAAGATTGCTGCCACTAAAGGTACAGATCCTTTCTTATTTACTTTACAAGCCTTAGATACGATTGGTTTGGGCAAACGCGATGTAGAGCTCGTTCATTTACAGCATCCGGATGGTAAGACTGCGTTAGAGCGTAAACAGGTCGATGCCTGGGCAGGCCTTGATCCTTTAATGGCATCTGCGCAGGCACAGTCAGGTGCCAAATTACTGTATCGCAATGTCAGTTTTAATTCTTATAGCGTACTGAGCGTAAAAGACCAGTTTGCCAAATCCAGTCCGGAAGCGATTGAAGCAGTGATTAAAGCTTATGAACAGGCACGTCAATGGGCGAAAGCCAATCCCGACAAATTGGCTGAATTACTGGCACGTGAAGCCAAGCTTCCGATTGAAGTCGCCAAGCTTCAACTCAGCCGTACTAATCTGGATCAGAATATTCCAACCACCAAACATACCGGGGCATTACAAAAAGCTGGTCGTATCCTGACGGAAGAAGAACTGGTTCGTAAAGGAACCAATGTCAATCAGGTCGTGACTCAATTATTTGATGCCCGCTATGCTAAAAAGGTTGCAACTAAGTAATGGCTATACCGAAAAGCATCTCGGAACAGTTGAGCGTGGAAGAACAGTCAAAATCCGCTGTGTTACCACGCAGCATTTCGCTGATCAAAGCCCTCACCCTGCCTGTTATTTTTATCGTATTGGTAGAAATACTGGTTCGTAATGGCGTAATCGAACCTTATCTGTTGCCTGCACCGAGTAGCCTGTTTCAGTCCTTTACTGAACTGGCTGAGGGCGATTTATGGCAACACATCTGGACCAGTAGCTGGCGGGTTTTTCTTGGCTTTGGGATTGGTAGTGGATTGGGACTGATCTTTGCGATCCTGGTTGGGCTAAACAGACATGCAGAAGATTTTCTGGAACCAACGTTTTCTGCAATTAAATCCATTCCGAGTCTAGCCTGGATTCCTCTACTCCTACTTTGGCTGGGAATTGATGAATCTTCTAAAATCACCTTGATTGCGATTGGTGCCTTCTTCCCGACATATACCAATACTGTGGCTGCGATTCAGGGTGTAGATCGTAAACTGCTTGAAGTCGCGAAAGTCTATCGCCTGAAATACTGGCAACAGGTTCAGCAGATTGTATTGCCTGCTGCCTCACCGGGAATATTGACTGGCTTAAGGAATAGCCTGAGTTTATCCTGGATGTTTATGATTGCAGCTGAATTGATTGCTGCCACTCAAGGGATTGGTTATCTGCTCAGTGATGGTCGTGAAACTTCACGTCCGGATATTGTGATTATTGCGATTATCCTGTTAGCAGTCCTAGGCAAAATCACCGACAGTATTATGAAATTGTTTGAAACCCGCTTACTGCGCTGGCGAGATGTGATTAAAAAGTCATAATTTATTGAATAAAAGAATTAAAAAAGCGACCTATCCAGGTCGCTTTTTTATTATATCAAGCTTTAAAAATTAATGTGGCCACTGACCTAAAGTTACCCGGTCATTTCCGCCATAATCTTTCACTGTACGGACCTGTTTATAGCCAGCTTGAGTAAACAGATGGCGGACCGCATCGCCCTGATCATAGCCGTGCTCAAGCACAACCCAGCCATTTACGGTTAGATGCTTTTTAGCTTGCTGAATAATCATCTCAATATCAGCCAGACCATTTTTGTCTGAAACCAGCGCACGTTCCGGCTCAGTCGCCAGATCAGGCATATGCTCATCGTCTGCATCAATATACGGTGGATTAGATACAATCGCATCAAAGAACTGCCGACCAAATGGTTTTAGCCAGGAACCAAGCACAAACTGCACCTGATCTAAATCATGCTGTTCCGCATTATATTTCGCAACTTCCAGTGTGGGTTCATAAATATCCGAAGCGGTAACAGACCAGTTAGGGCGCTCAGACGCCAGTGACAAGGCAATGGCACCGGTACCAGTTCCCAAGTCAACAATTCGTGCATCTTCCGGCAGGTCTAATTTCAGGACTGTTTCGACCAGCACTTCGGTATCCGGGCGTGGTACTAGCGTATCTTTAGTGACTTTTAGATCCAAAGTCCAGAACGGTTGTGAACCTGTGACATAGGCCAATGGCTCACCTGCAGCAATCCTCGCCAGGCTTTCGACATAGGCCTGTTCCTGTTCAGGCGTTAACTGCTGGTCTTTTTTCATTACCAGATCAAAAGCATCAATCTTGGTAATGTGTTCCAACAGCCAGGCATTTTCCTGACGTTCATAACTTTCAGGTTCACCACGTAAAGCCAGTGCTTCTTGAATGTTCATTAGCCACCATTCTGCTGTGCAAGCATGGCCAACTGATCGGCCTGATATTCACGATGCAGACTGTCTAATAGCTCAGTCAGATCACCTTCCATCACGGCATCCAGCTTATATAAAGTCAGGTTAATACGGTGATCGGTCATACGACCTTGTGGATAGTTATAGGTGCGAATACGTTCTGAACGGTCACCCGAACCGACCAGGTCACGGCGCATTTCAGAAGTCGCTGCATCTGCTGCGGCACGTTTGGCATTTTCCAGACGTGAAACCAATAAAGCCATCGCTTTGGCTTTGTTTTTATGCTGTGAACGTTCATCCTGACATTCCACCACAGTACCGGTTGGAATGTGCGTAATACGCACCGCAGAGTCAGTTTTGTTAATGTGCTGACCACCGGCACCTGATGCACGGTAAGTATCGATACGCAAGTCAGCCGGGTTAATGTCGACTGAAGTATCTACATCCACTTCTGGAAGAATTGCTACAGTACATGCTGAGGTATGTACACGACCTTGCGATTCTGTTGCAGGCACACGTTGTACACGATGCGCACCACTTTCAAATTTCAGGCGACCATAAACGCCTTCGCCATTAATCAGGCAGATGACCTCTTTATAGCCGCCATGTTCGCCTTCATTTTCAGACAGAATTTCCAGACGCCAGCCTCGGCTTTCCGCATATTTACTATACATACGGAATAAATCGCCCGAGAAAATCGCAGCTTCGTCACCACCTGTTCCGGCACGAATTTCCAAATAAGCAGAGTTGGCATCATTCGGATCTTTTGGAATCATCAGGATATTCAAATCAGCCTCAAGCTGTTCGATCAGGGCTTTATTTTCCTTAATCTCTTCCTGCGCCATTTCCTTAAAGTCAGGATCAGACAGCATGGCTTGCGCAGTTTCAATATCTTCTTCAGCCTGTTTGTACTTGGTCCAAACGTTGGTAATCTCGGTTAAATCATTATGCTCACGTGATAACTGGCGAAAACGCTTGTTGTCCGAAATCACTTCAACATCTGCCAATAACGCAGTCAGTTCTTCATGACGGTCAGAGAGTTGGTCTAATCGTAAACGTAACGATTCTTTCATTTTCTAAAAAATCTCAAACATAAGGCTGTGACTAAACTAAACAGTGATTTAGCACAGCGAAATCAAAAAATTGCGCCTAGTTTAACGATTCTCTGGGTCAATGAACATCATTATTCAGTAAGTCATTGCTTAGATGCAGCGATGTCACCGCCATTTGTTAACAAATATAAATAAAATCTTCAGTTTTGGATTTTTTCTGCTCAATTCGATCCTTATTTATTTCTCATTTTACAAATTGGCAAATAAACACATTAAATATGGAGGTAGATCTTCACATTCTTTTGGGCATGATTTGTTACATTTTCTGCGTCGAAACACACTAACATATGAAAGTCCTATCAGGGACACGGAGTTACAACATGAAACTCAATGCAATTTTACTGAGTGCTGCAATGGCTGCTGGCTCAATGATGACAGTGAGTGCGCATGCAGACAGTACTGCACGTGTGGCAGCAGCAAGTGCTTTAGGTAGCGTTGCTGGTACTGCACTGGGCAAAAACATGGGGGGCAACACTGGCGCAACAATTGGTGCTGCATTAGGTGGTGCAGGTGGTGCTGCTGTTGCAAGTAACAAGAAAAACCGTACCTCATCTGCAATTGGTGGTGCTTTAGGTGGTGGTGCTGGTTATACCGTAGGTAAAAACATGGGCGGTTCTAATGGCGGTTACATCGGTTCAGCACTCGGTGCTGCGGGTGGTGCAGCCTTAGGTAATAAAATTTCTAAAGATAAAGCAGCCGATCGTGCCAAAGCGAATCGTGCTAAACACTGGAAAAAACGTCACCGTTAATTTCTTGCCCTTAGGCTCTTTAAATTCGACGCTACATTTAACATTAAAAGCACCTGTTTGGGTGCTTTTTTTATTATGCGTTCAACGTATTCAAATTCATGTAATACATCAACTTATTCGAACAAGATCATGAATAAATTAAGGAGATAAAAATCACAATTCGCCAACACTGCCTCCATGCTATTTGACGGTTGCTAGATTAAATTTATCTCATCAACAAATACAGCTAGATATATAAAAGGTGTACTCATGAATTACAAATCTCTAATGATCGCTGTCGTAGCAACCTCAGCCATGGGTATGACAGCCGCCAATGCCGGAAATACAACGAATACGGCTTTAGCTTCTGCTTTGGGTGGTGTCGTTGGTGCCGCAGTGGGCAATAAAATGGGTGGTACAACTGGCGCAACAATCGGTTCTGCGATTGGCGGTGGTGCTGGTGCCGCAGTAGCAGCAAATAAACGTGACCGTAATGGCGCGATTATCGGTGGTGCTTTAGGTGGTGGTGCCGGTTATGCCGTAGGTAAAAACATGGCGGGTTCTAATGGCGGCTTAATTGGTGCTGCATTAGGTTCTGCTGGTGGTTCTGCCCTTGGTAAAAAAGTCAGCGAAGACCGTCGTTATGATGACCGTTATGACCGTCGCTATAGTTCAAAAAACTATCGTACTAGCAACTACCGTTATAACCACCGTCGCTAAGATTTCCTCTAATCACTTTTCCTCCTTGAATAAGCATCTTCGGATGCTTATTTTTTGCCTGTTATTTTGGTTTACATATATATCGATTTTTTTCGATATACAAATACAATGCAAAGTCGTATGCTCTTAGTCATGTTTATTCAAGAGTAATATTATGCGTACGCTTACCGATACCCAGTTCTCTATTCTCGAACTGGTTCCAGTTCGTGACGATAAGACCATTCAATTCTCCCTGCAACATGCGTTGGAATTGGCCCAGACCGCAGAACGTCTAGGTTATAGCCGAATGTGGCTGGCCGAGCATCATAATATGGATGGTATTGCCAGCTCAGCGACTGCCGTTCTCTTAGGCTATTTACTGGCAAATACCAATAGCATCAAACTTGGCTCTGGCGGCATTATGTTGCCAAACCATGCACCCTTGGTAGTAGCAGAACAGTTCGGTACATTAGCGACTTTATATCCAGATCGTATTGAGCTGGGACTAGGCCGTGCTCCTGGTACCGATCAAATGACCATGCGTGCTTTACGTCGTGGCCGTCAGGAAACTGAAGATCAGTTCCCGCAGGATGTTTTAGAAATTCTGCAATACTTTAAAGATCCGATTCCAGGCCAACGCATTGTGGCAACTCCAGGCCAAAGCACACACGTACCTGTGTGGTTATTAGGTTCGAGCCTGTTTAGCGCACAACTGGCAGCAAAACTTGGTCTACCTTATTCTTTTGCATCTCACTTTGCTCCGCGTATGCTTGGACAAGCGATTCAACTGTATCGGGATAATTTCGAACCGTCTGAATATCTGGATCGTCCTTATGTTTCTATGGGCGTACCAACTTGTGTCGCAGATACAGATGAAGAAGCTGAATATCTGACAACAAGTGCTTACCAGCGTGTCCTTGCCCTGATTCGCGGTCAAAGCCTGAAATTGAAAGCACCGATCGATTCTATGGAAGGACTCTGGTCACCACCTGAAAAGATGTCTGTCGACAATTTCTTTGCCATGGCACAAGTGGGTTCTAAAGAAACTGTTAAAGCCGGTCTGGAAGCACTCATAGCAAAATATGATGTAGATGAGTTTATCTTCACCTGTGACATCTATGACACAGAGAAACGTCTGCATAATTTTGAATTGCTGATGCAAATCAAAAACGGGCAATAATGCTGTCTTGTTTTGCCTAATTTATTCTCATCTATATACCTATTCTTCGGAATGGGTATATTTTTTAAAACTTTGTTTGAAAATTTTAAGTCTCCAAATGGATAAATTTATTTCTAAGATGGAACTCCTGTTCTTTAATACATCTATCTCTTATTAAAAATACAATAGAAAAAAGAATGACTGTCTAAGTTAAATTTTGAACTTTACCGTTCTAGGGCTTTTGTTAATATCTATAACAAAGCAAATAAGACCAATTATTAAATAATTTCAAGGAAAAACAATGTCCACCAAGCAGGATGCATACGCGGGTATATTTGAGAATCGTCCCGAAAATTTCCAGCATTTTACTGGCATTAAAATGCCCTCTTCCCAGCTCGCTGAACTTGACTGTGCCGGAAAAGATATTGCGATTATCGGTACGGATCAATTTACCGTAAGCCAGCTCAACAAGATTAGCCAGCAAGCTCACTCAGTAAAAGTTTTTCAGATTAATCCGCAATTTGTATTGCCAGGTACTGAACGTGGTTTGCAGCGGTTATTAAATCACCCCTTAATCATTAAAAATCGACGCCTATTTAATAACCGCATTAAAAGCATTTTATCATTACGTTATCTAGAAAATCAGGTACAAAATTTATGGCTCAGACGCCAGCTCATGCCAAATCTTGCAGCCGCATCCAAAGTTTATCTTAAATCAGATCACTATTATGCTGCTCTGCAACGTGAAAATTGCCAGCTGATTACCTGGCCTATTGCAAAAATTTCCGAAAATAGTATTCATTGTATTAATGGAGATGAACATCAGGTTGAGCTAATTGTGCATACTTTTCAATCAGCAAGTTAATCTGTTTTTAGCACATAAGATTAAAAATTCGGAGTGTATTTGGAAAAATTTAGCTCTGCAAAATTGAATTTTTGATTTCATTGAATAGCAAAAAAGTTTAAAAAACAATCACTACATTTTTTATTAAAATATTGAATATTTCAACAACTTATAATATTCATATTTTATTTCTATGAAAGCAGTATTTTTATTAATTTTTATCTATAAATCAGAGCCAAACTGAAGTCTGGCTCTGAATTCTTTTTAGCCAATTCGACGTTTTAGTCCTGTCATCTGTAAGACACGCGTTGAGATTTCTTCAATCGACATTTCCGAAACATTCAGGTACTTTATCCCTTCCGAAATATAGATGCCTTCAATTGCACGCAGTTCCATCTGACACTGGCTAAAGCTGGCATAACGGCTGTTGGCCTTACGTTCTGTACGAATTGCAACCAGACGTTCTGCATCAATCATCAAGCCAAAAAGCTTGTTTTTATGCGGTCTTAGCACTGCTGGCAGGCGGTTATCGTCCAGATCTTCTTCAGTTAGCGGATAGTTCGCTACACGAATTCCAAATTGCAGAGACAAATAAATTGAGGTTGGAGTCTTACCGGAACGCGATACGCCAATCAGGATCAGATCAGCCTTATCATAGTGACGCGTACGCGCACCATCATCATTGTCGAGCGCAAAATGTACGGCATCAATACGTGCCTTATAAGACTCAGAATCGGTCACCGCATGGGTCTGACCGACTAAAGTCGTAGGTTCAGTACCAAGCTCTTCTGATAATTTACTGATAAGCCCTTCAAAAACATCAAGATTTACTGCATTTGCAGTATTAATGATTTCACGCACATAGGGATCCACCAACGTATCGAAAACCAAAGGTTTTTGACCGTCTTTTTGGGCACGTTCATTGATCTCTGTGACCACATTCATGGCCGCTTCTTCAGAGCTAATATAAGGGATAATATGAATGTCAAAATCCACATGCGGAAACTGCGCTAACAGTGAGTGGCCAAGGGTTTCAGCAGTAATGGCAGTACCATCGGAAATAAAAAACACACTCCGCTGAATTTGTTTACCTTCTGACATTAAAATTCTCCTCAAACATTTGTCTTAGTACTATATAATCTTTATAGTAAACCGATCTTACATGACTGTCGCTTAGTAAAATCAAAAACCTAGAAGATTTGCTATACTCTCATGCCAAGATAGTGATTAATACTGCAAAAGTGGAGTAACAACTTTGGAAGCGCGCGTAATTGGTCTAGAAAAATTAGGGAAGCACGATGTTGAGCTTGTAGGTGGGAAAAACTCATCTCTGGGCGAAATGATCAGCCACTTATCTAATGCTGGTGTATCAGTACCAGGTGGCTTCGCAACAACAGCTGCTGCTTATCGTGAATTTCTCGAGCAAAGTGGCCTAAACGCTAAAATCAATGCAGAGCTTGCTGCACTTAACGTTGATGACGTCAATGCACTTGCTGAAACTGGTGCAAAGATTCGTCAATGGATTGTGGAAACTCCACTTACTGCTGAACTGGAAAAGGAAATTCGTGCAGCTTTTGCAGAACTTTCAAACGGCAACCCTGACATCGCGGTTGCCGTTCGTTCATCTGCGACTGCAGAAGACTTACCTGATGCTTCTTTCGCAGGTCAGCAAGAAACCTTCCTGAACATTCGTGGTATCGATAACGTTCTGATCGCGATCAAAGAAGTGTTTGCATCTTTGTACAATGACCGCGCGATCTCTTACCGTGTACACCAAAACTTTGCGCATGACGTGGTTGCTCTTTCTGCAGGCGTACAACGTATGGTTCGCTCAGAAACTGGTGCTGCTGGTGTAATGTTCACTCTAGATACTGAATCAGGCTTCCGTGATGCAGTATTCATTACAGCTTCTTATGGCTTGGGTGAAATGGTAGTTCAGGGTGCAGTAAACCCGGATGAATTCTATATTTCAAAACCGCTTCTAAATGCAGGCAAACACGCTGTACTGCGCCGTAACTTAGGTTCTAAACACCAGAAAATGATTTATGGTGAAGAAGCCGCTGCGGGTAAATCAGTTGTTGTAGTTGATGTAGAAAAAGCGGATCGTCAACAATTTGCATTGAACGATCATGAACTGCAAGAATTGGCTAAGCAAGCACTGATCATTGAAAACCACTACGGTTCTCCAATGGACATCGAGTGGGCGAAAGACGGTGATGACGGCAAAATCTACATCGTTCAGGCGCGTCCTGAAACTGTGAAGAGCCGTGAAAATGTCGGCACGATGGAACGCTACCTGTTAAAACAACGTGGTACTGTAATCTGTGAAGGCCGTTCAATCGGTCAACGTATCGGTTCTGGTAAAGTCCGCATCGTAACTTCAATTAAAGAAATGGACAAAGTACAAGACGGTGATGTACTTGTATCTGATATGACTGACCCGGATTGGGAACCAGTAATGAAACGTGCTGCTGCGATTGTAACTAACCGTGGTGGTCGTACTTGTCACGCTGCAATCATTGCACGTGAGCTTGGTGTTCCAGCTATCGTAGGTTGTGGTAATGCAACCGAAGTCCTGGTTGACGGTCAGGAAGTAACTGTATCTTGTGCTGAAGGTGATACTGGTTTCATCTACGAAGGTGCATTGGATTTCGAAATCCAAACCAACTCTATCGAATCTATGCCAAAACTTCCGTTCAAAATCATGATGAACGTAGGTAACCCGGATCGTGCATTTGACTTCGCGCAAATTCCGAACGAAGGTATTGGTCTTGCTCGTCTAGAGTTCATCATCAACCGTATGATCGGTGTGCATCCTAAAGCCCTATTGAACATCGATAGTCTGCCACGTGAAACTCGTGCTGCTGTACTTGCCCGTACTGCAGGTTATGCATCTCCAATCGAATTCTATGTAGAAAAACTGGTTGAAGGTATCTCTACTCTTGCCGCTGCGTTCGCTGACAAACCAGTGATCGTACGTATGTCTGACTTCAAGTCAAACGAATACGCTAACCTGATCGGCGGTAAACTGTACGAACCTGAAGAAGAAAACCCAATGTTGGGCTTCCGTGGTGCAAGCCGTTATGTATCTGACAACTTCCGTGACTGCTTCGAACTTGAATGCCGTGCACTGAAAAAAGTTCGTGACGAAATGGGCCTGACTAATGTTCAAATCATGATCCCGTTCGTACGTACTGTTGCTGAAGCTAAACGTGTTATTGAGCTATTAGGTCAAAACGGTCTGAAACGTGGTGAAAATGGTCTTAAAGTGATCATGATGTGTGAATTGCCAACTAACGCTTTGTTAGCTGAACAGTTCCTTGAACACTTCGATGGTTTCTCTATCGGTTCAAACGACTTGACTCAATTAACACTTGGTCTGGACCGTGACTCTGGTATTGTTTCTCACTTGTTTGATGAACGTGATCCAGCAGTAAAAGCGCTTCTTTCTATGGCCATCCATGCTTGCCGTAAAGCAGGCAAATATGTAGGTATCTGTGGCCAAGGTCCTTCTGACCACCCAGATCTTGCACAATGGCTGATGGAACAAGGTATTGAATCTGTATCTCTTAACCCAGACTCAGTATTGGATACCTGGTTCTTCCTGTCTGAAGAGAAAGCTCAAAAGGCTTAATTCGCTCTATAAGAAAAGACCCTTTCATAGGGTCTTTTTTTATGTTCTCAATATTACCTAGATACTGTCTTAATCACATTCATAGTTAAGCGGTTAATCATATGTTTTTTGATTTAGCTGAAATCAAATTATTTATATAAGCATAAGCTTCTTAGTGTAATGACAAACAAATACCAACAAACAGCATGAGAAAAAATTGCATAATTAAATTTAAGTGAATTTTCACATCTTGATAGCAAAATCATCAATCCTTGCTACACTGTCTCAATTATGGAGGAATTTGGTGATGAACATTCTTGAAAATCCTAAACTTATCCATATATTACACTTATATTCTTTTATTTGTTTTCAGCCTGAAAATACTTAAACTCCTAGTTCAATTTTTGTCTAAATTTATATTTTGAGATTCAGTTTATATGCAGATTTACTTGGCACGAAATAATCAACAAGCTGGCCCATATACGCTCGAGCAATTAAATCAGATGCTTGCCAACCAACAGGTACTTCTGACTGATTTGGCTTGGCATCAAGGTATGACCGAATGGAAAGCTTTAGGTGAACTCACCCAAGGGAAACTGATCTATCAGCCTGAAGGCTATGTAGCACCAGAAATGCCAGCGACACCTGCCTATCAGGCTCCACAGAACGCAAATGAGTTAAGTACAGACCATCTTCGTGCCCGCAGCTCTCAAAATGTTGCAGCAAAAAAAGAACTGGCGAGTATTCCAAGCCGTATTTTAGCCAAGATTGTGGATCTGCTTTTATGGCTGCCTGCGACGTTTATTTTGACCGCATTTTTTACTCCTGAACAGGAAACCCAATTCGCACAACTGAACCAGGAATTTATGAATGTGATGTTAAGTAGTGATGCTGACCCTGCTTTGGCACAGCAGCTACAGACTCAGATGTTTGACATGTTTTCACAGCAGGCATGGATTGCGACTGCAATTTACCTGGTGATCATGCTCGCTATTCAGGCTTTTCTGATTGCCAAATCGGGTCAAAGTATCGGTAAAAAACTGACTAAAATTAAGATCGTAGATGCTGAGACTGGTGAAAAAACCAGCTTGATGCGTGCCTTCACTATTCGCAGTGTGTTCTTTATTTTCCTGAATATTATCTTCATGCCACTCAGCACAATCATTGACTGGGCGTTCGGTTTAGGGCAAAAACGTCAAACCGTGCACGATAAACTGGCAAAAACTCAAGTCGTTAAACAATAATTAGTTATGCCATAAAATGGGATGTTTTGGCATCCCATTTTCCTACATAACTTTGAAATTACAATAAAATTCCTATAAATATTCTTGAAACTCGACCGACAAAATCGGTTTTTATTACAGTCATTTAAAGCACCTTTATATATAGCTTAGTTTGGCAATATCAGGCATAATGCCCTACAACGTAGCGGTGTATTATGATTAGAAGGGTGTTTTGTAAAAAAACGGCCTCTTTTATCATGCGACACTTTAATCGCTATCCCATATTAAATTAGGGAATGGGACTCTTCACCGAGGTTGTAAAATGAGACAAACGATTTTAGCTGTATTGTCTTTATCAACGATGGCTGCACTTTTAACAGGGTGTGGTGGTGATCTAGTACTTCTGAACTCTAAGGGTCCAGTTGCTGAAGGCCAAAGTAGCCTGATGATGACTGCGATTTACTTAATGCTATTGGTGGTAATTCCATCAATTATCATGGCATTATGGTTCGGTTGGAAATATCGCGCATCGAATAAAGACGCAGACTATAAACCTACATGGGCACACTCTACTGCGATTGAAATTGTAGTTTGGGGTATCCCTGTCATTATTATTGGTATTTTAGCTTGGTTAACTTGGTGGGGTTCCCACAAGTACGACCCATACCGCCCACTTGAGGCAGATAAAGCACCATTAACAGTTCAGGTTATTGCTGAACAGTTCAAATGGATCTTCATCTACCCAGAACAAAACATTGCGACTGTAAACGAAATTCGCTTCCCAGAGAAAACTCCGGTAAGTCTTCGTTTGACTTCTAACTTCACGATGAACTCATTCTTCATCCCTGCGTTAAGTGGTCAGATCTATGCAATGGCGGGTATGCAAACTCACCTGAACTTAATGGCAGACGAAACTAGCCCAGCTGAAGGCTACCGCGGTTTCTCTTCTAACTATTCAGGCTATGGCTTCTCACAAATGCGCTTCCGTGCACATGCTGTGACTGATGCTCAGTTTGCTGAATGGGTAGCTGCAGTTAAAGCAGGTAACGGTACTTCAGTAAATCCAGAAGCAGTTCAAAAAACTGTTTTAGACCAAGCTGAATTTGCAAGCTTGCGTGACGGTAACCGTGGTAAACACCAAATCGAAGCGATTATTGCAAAAGCTACGACTCCTGAAGAGAAGGCTGCTGCTGAAGCAATGAAGCCTTACCCAACTAAGCCACATCCAGTGACTTACTACTCTTCTGTTGAGCAAGGTTTGTTTGAATCTGTGATCAATAACTACATGAGTAACTATCACGGTGCTGATCACTCAGCGTCTTCTGTTGCTCACCAGGAAGCAGCTGCTTCTGAAGCACATGTAGATGTTGAACATGCGACTGCTTCTCAAGGAGAATAATTCATGAGCTTCTTAGGTAAGTTAGGTCCAGATGCAATTCCGTACGATCCAATCGTACTGGTAACTGTTGCAATGATGATCTTAGGTGGTATCGCAGTTGTTGCAGGTATTACCTACTTCAAAAAATGGGGCTACCTGTGGAACGAATGGTTCACATCTGTAGACCATAAAAAAATTGGTATCATGTATATCTTTGTATCAGTGATCATGCTGGTACGTGGTTTCGCCGATGCGATCATGATGCGTCTTCAGCAGTTCCTTGCAAAAGGTGGCGGCGAAGGCTACTTGCACCCAGAACACTATGACCAGATCTTCACCGCACACGGTGTGATCATGATCTTCTTCGTGGCAATGGGTCTTGTTGTTGGCTTAATGAACATCTCTGTACCGCTTCAAATCGGTGCACGTGACGTTGCATTCCCATTATTGAACTCTTTAAGCTTCTGGCTGTTCGCTGGTGCTGCGGGTCTGATGATGGCTTCACTTGCGATTGGTGAATTCGCTGCGACTGGTTGGATGGCTTATCCTCCACTATCAGGCATTGAATACTCTCCTGGCGTCGGTGTGGATTACTACATCTGGGCACTGCAGATTTCAGGTCTGGGTACGCTATTAACGGGTGTTAACTTCTTCGTTACCATCATCAAAATGCGTGCGCCTGGCATGAAACTGATGGAAATGCCAATCTTTACCTGGACATCTTTATGTACAGCAGTATTGATTATCGCAGCATTCCCAGTGTTGACTGCTACTATTGCAATGCTGTCTCTTGACCGTTACTTCGGCTTCCACTTCTTCACAAACGAGCTAGGCGGTAGCCCAATGCTTTATGTGAACTTGATTTGGACTTGGGGTCACCCAGAAGTATACATTCTGGTATTGCCAGCATTTGGTATTTACTCTGAAGTTGTATCGACTTTCGCTCGTAAAGCATTGTTCGGTTATAAATCAATGGTGTATGCAACAGTTGCAATTACAGTATTGTCATTCGTTGTATGGGTTCACCACTTCTTTACCATGGGTGCAGGTGCCAACGTTAACGCGTTCTTCGGTATCATGACCATGATTATTGCGATTCCTACTGGTGTGAAAATCTTCTCTTGGTTGTTCACCATGTACAAGGGTCGTATCGTTTACACTACCCCAATGCTATGGACACTTGGCTTCCTTGTGACTTTTGGTATCGGTGGTTTAACAGGTGTATTGATGGCAGTTCCACCAGCGGACTTCTTGGTACATAACTCTTTATTCCTGATCGCTCACTTCCATAACGTAATTATTGGTGGTGTAGTATTCGCGATGTTCGCGGGTATCATCTTCTACTGGCCGAAAATGTTTGGTTGGAGACTGAATGAGACTTGGGGTAAAGCAGCATTCTGGTTCTGGTTCTTCGGTTTCTACTTTGCATTCATGCCACTTTATATCCTTGGTTTCATGGGTATGACTCGTCGTCTGAATACATTTGATAACCCAGACTGGGATCCGTATGTAAACATCGCAATGTTCGGTGCAGTTCTTGTAGCACTTGGTATTGTATGTTTCATCATGCAAATCGTTGTTGGTTTCCTACAACGCGATCAACGTCTAGATTTGACTGGCGATCCATGGGATGGTCGTACGCTTGAATGGGCTACATCTTCTCCTGCTCCGTTCTATAACTTTGCTCATCTTCCAAAGATCAATGGTATTGATACTTTCTGGATCGAGAAAGAAAACGGTGTTGCTTATGCAAAACCTACGAAGTACGAAGATATCCATATGCCGACTAACCGTGCTGCTGGTTTCATTATCGCAATGTTCATTACTGTTATGGGCTTCGCGTTAATCTGGCACATCTGGTGGTTAGTAGCGGTTACTTTCGTAGCAGCTATCATCAGCTTCATCGTGTCTTCTTTCACCAAGAAAGTGGATTACTATGTTCCTGCTGCTGAAGTTGAGCGTATTGAAGGTGAACGTTATGCGATCCTTGAAAAACACTTGAAGAAGGACTAAGACCATGGCTGAAGTACTTCATCACGATAACCACGGACACGATGAGCATCATCATCACGATGATACTGACATCACTGTCTTTGGTTTCTGGACTTACTTGATGAGTGACCTTATCCTTTTCGGTACACTCTTCATTGCATTCGCTGTTTTAAGTAGCCACGTTCCACTAGGCACTCCAAGCGCGCGTGATCTGTTTGGTGATTCATTAGGCTTCGTTTTAACTGAAACGTTTGCCCTCTTGATCTCTTCCGTAACTTTTGGTTTTGCCGTTCTAGCTGCCTACAAGAAAAACGTTAGTCAGGTTCTTACCTGGTTAGCGATCACTTGGTTATTTGGTGCTGCCTTCATCGGTATGGAACTTTATGAGTTCAATCATTTAGTTCATGCTGGTCATGGCCCTAGCACTTCTGCGTTCCTGTCTTCGTTCTTTACGCTGGTAGGTACGCACGGTATCCACGTGACTTCAGGTTTGGTATGGATGATCGTGTTAATGATTCAAATCAAGAAATATGGTTTGACTCTACCTAACACTCGTCGTCTTGCGTGCCTAAGCTTGTTCTGGCACTTCCTTGACATCGTATGGATCTGTGTATTCAGCGTAGTTTACTTGATGGGAGTTCTATAATGAGTCATGATCATAACGCTGCTGGCGAATCACACGGTAACATGAAGCAATATACTGTTGGCTTCATCCTGTCTGTTGTCCTTACTGTAATTCCATTCGGTATGGTTATGGCAGGTGGTTTTAGCCGCGGTATCTTGATTACTGCTATTGCAATTACTGCAGTCGCTCAGATTCTTGTGCAATTAATTTACTTCTTGCACATGAACTCTTCTTCAGAGCAACGCTGGAACGTAATTGCATTTGTGTATACCATCTTAACCATCGCTATTCTTTTAGTGGGTTCTGTATGGATCATGAACTACTTACACTACAACATGATGATCTAAACTGGTTGTCATGCTGAAAAAGTATTTATTCCTGACTAAGCCAGGAATTCTCTTCGGTAACTTTGTTACCACTTTGGGTGGCTACTTCGTAGCCACTCAAGGTTCTGTAGATTTCCTTCTCCTGCTTCTTACTCTTATTGGTACTACTCTCGTAGTGGCATCAGGATGTGTGGTCAATAACGTTATTGATCAGGACATCGACCAAAAAATGCAGCGCACGCAAAATCGCGCACTTGTCAAAAAAACCATTTCTGTACCTGTTGCTCTCGCCTTTGCTTTTGTATTGGGCCTGATCGGTTTTGGCATTTTATGGTTGTGGGTAAATGCATACGCTTTCCTATTCGCAGTTATTGGTTTTGTCGTATACGTTGGTTTTTACAGCTTATGGACAAAACGAACAACTATTCACCAAACACTGGTAGGCAGTATTTCTGGCGCAGCACCGCCTGTGATCGGTTATACCGCAGTTGCAAGCCAGTTTGACCTGGGTGCCCTTTTAATTTTTCTAGGGTATGCACTCTGGCAAATGCCCCATTCATGGGGAATTGCAGTCTATCGTTTTGAAGATTACAAAAATGCAGGCATTCCAATTCTGCCTGTCGCCCGTTCAATTCGACGTACCAAGATCGAATCTTTGATCTACGTGATATTGTTCGGAATTACCATGAATGCTTTATTTGTTTATGGTTATGCAAACTGGATCTATCTGGTGGTATTAAATCTGATGACGCTTTACTGGATCTATCTCAGTATTCAGGGCTTTAAAGCTGAAGATAATCAGGCATGGGCAAAACAGTATTTCATGTTCTCGGTTAAACTAATTACCGTGATCAGTATTATTTTCAGTTTTACTTCTACTGCCCCGCAGAATCCAATCATATTCTTTTAAGAAGATAGAGTTTTACTCTATCTTTTTTATTTCTCCTGCTAAATACCTAATTCCTTTCAAGCTTACTTAAAGTAACTGTGTTTCTTCTAGAAATTTCCCTCTTGTAAATTTTTTCATTTACTTCCTTACCTGCTTAAACATTCATCATCTGGCAAGATTTGCTTGTATTTCAGCCCCAAAACCACTAAACTTCACGCTTCGCATATTATGCGACACAACCAAGGTTGTGACTCCTTGCTTCAATTTCACTTAAATTGGGGCTGTTTAAACCGTAAGGAGCTGACAATGCGTCACTACGAAATCGTACTATTGGTACATCCAGACCAAAGCGATCAAGTTGTGGGTATGGTAGAACGTTACCTAACTCACATCAAAGAAGCTGAAGGTCAAATCCACCGTCTTGAAGACTGGGGCCGTCGTCAATTGGCTTACCCAATCAACAAGATCCACAAAGCTCACTACATTCTGATGAATGTTGAGTGTGGTCAAACTACTCTTGATGAGCTAGAAGAATTGTTCCGTTATAACGATGCAATCATTCGTAGCCTTATCATCCGTCGTGAAAACGCTATCACTGAAGAGTCACTATTGGCTAAGAGTGCTGAAGAAAAACGTGCGCGTAAAGCTCAACGTGAAGAAGCACAACAAGCTCAAGACTCTGCTGAAGCATAAGGAGAACCTAACATGGCACGTTTTTACCGTCGTCGCAAGTTCTGCCGCTTTACAGCTGAGAACGTTACGTACATCGATTACAAAGATATCGACACTTTAAAACAGTACATCACTGAAAACGGCAAGATTGTTCCTAGCCGTATTACAGGTACTAAAGCTCGTTACCAACGTCAGCTAGCACTTGCTATCAAACAAGCTCGCTACTTGTCTTTGATCCCTTACACTGACAATCATAAGTGAGGTTGAGCTGTGGATATTATCTTATTACAACGCATTAAAAACCTTGGTAAACTTGGTGATAAAGTTTCAGTTAAAGCTGGTTACGGCCGTAACTACTTGATCCCTCAAGGTAAAGCAGTTGCAGCTACTGAAGCTAACACTGCTGCTTTTGAAGCTCGTCGTGCTGAACTTGAGAAACAAGAAGCTGAAGTATTAGCTGCTGCTCAAGCACGTGCTGACCAATTGAACGAAGTAAACATCGTAATCACTGCGAAAGCTGGTGATGAAGGTAAACTGTTCGGTTCAATCGGTACTCGTGACATCGCTGACGCGTTGACAAATGCTGGTCTTACAGTTGACCGTGCTGAAGTTCGTCTTCCAAATGGCGCACTTCGCAACACTGGTGAATTCAACATCGCAATCCAATTGCACCATGATGTTGCTGCAGAAGTTCTGGTTACTATCGTAGCTGAGTAATTTCTCACCGAAAAAAGGGCATGCTTTGGCATGCTCTTTTTTTATCTCTAAAAAATATAATCTGCTCAACAGTAGAAAATTCAATTTATTCTTCGCGTTCACAAAAAATTGCACTTCGCATTTTGGATCAGACCGCGTATCATTTCATCTCGTAGTGAATAAACCTTATTCATCTCCGACAATATTTAACCATTGTATTTAAAATCAGGGATTTATATGTCACAGGCGAATGCCAGCAAAAAGGCACCTACCGCTAAACCAGAAATTGTTGCTGATACCCAACTTAAGGAGTTCCGTACTCCCCCGCACAATTTAGCGATTGAACAGGCTGTACTTGCTGCCCTTATGACTGTGGCTGAATCTTTTGAACAAGTCGGCGATGTACTTACCGAAAATGATTTTTATGCGACCCGGCATAAATATATCTTCCGTGCCATTGAACAGCTTTCTAAAGAAAACTCGCCTTATGATGCAGTACTGGTTCATGACTGGCTGATCAAGCAGAACTTACTCGATGCGGTCGGTGGTGAAGAATATTTAATGCAGCTGATGGCTGATTCGCCTTCGAGTTTCTATAACCTGGAAACCTATGCCGGCAAAATTAAAGAGTTCTCTACTTTACGTAGCATGATCAAGGTCAGCTCTGAAATTTTACAGAATGCCTATGACACTAAAGGCCGTCCGGTGAGTGAAATTCTAGATCTGGCTGAAACTAATATTTTCTCGATTGCCGAACAACATAATAACAATGCCAAGGCTCAAGGCCCAAAAGCCATTAATACCGTTGTCGCAGACGTATTCGATAAGCTAAATGAACTTTCTCAGCTTGAAGGTTCAATTACCGGTCTGACCACCGGTTTCGTGGAACTGGACAATAAAACTTCCGGTATGCAGGCTGGCGACCTGATTATTGTCGCAGCCCGTCCTTCTATGGGTAAAACCACCTTTGCCATGAACCTGGTCGAAAGCGTGCTGTTTAACAACAACCTCCCTGCACTGGTCTATTCGATGGAAATGCCAGCGGATTCGATTGCGATGCGTTTGATTTCCTCTTTCGGCCGGGTGCATCAAGGTCACTTACGTGCTGGTAAAATGGACAGCGAT
The DNA here is from genome assembly GCF_013417475.1 of Acinetobacter sp. YH12249. Classification (NCBI taxonomy): domain Bacteria; kingdom Pseudomonadati; phylum Pseudomonadota; class Gammaproteobacteria; order Moraxellales; family Moraxellaceae; genus Acinetobacter; species Acinetobacter sp. YH12249. Next base: position 30,641 of record NZ_VPDX01000004.1, read on the forward strand.
GAATGGTCAAAAGTGACTAGTACCATTGTGCATTTACAGGAAAAGCATCTTTATATCGATGATTCCTCTGCACTACCACCGACTGAGGTTCGTGCGCGTGCGCGTCGTATTGCCAAAATGCATGGCGGTAAGCTCGGTTGTATCATGGTCGATTATCTTCAATTGATGAAAGTACCGGGTATGGGTGATAACCGTGTAGGCGAGATCTCGGAAATTTCTCGAAGCTTAAAAGCCTTGGCCAAAGAGATGCAATGTCCAGTCATTGCCTTATCACAGTTGAACCGTTCTCTAGAAAACCGTCCCAACAAACGCCCGGTGATGTCTGACCTTCGTGAATCTGGTGCGATCGAACAGGATGCCGACTTGATCATGTTTATTTACCGTGACGAGGTTTATAACAAGGAATCGAAAGAAGCCGGCACTGCCGAGATTATTATCGGTAAACAGCGTAATGGTCCAATTGGTACCGTACGTCTGGCATTTGAAGGTCAATATACCCGTTTCAGTAACCTCTCTCCTGAGTTCTATGCCCAGTATGATGATGAAGAGTAAGTATTCAAGTTTGATCTGAGTGTAGAAAAGAGGCCGAAATGGTCTCTTTTTTATTTAGAATGCTTGCTGTGCATGAAATTATATAAATGAGCATGTCCATTTATAGTAGATAGGTCTACAATATTCACAATTTTGAAATGACCGCTTTTGTTTTCACAATCCTGTTATTTCTCTCCCTGTTTTGTGTGTTCCACACGATATTATTTTTGTCATCCCGCAGGAGTATCTAGGGTGCGCCAAGCTACAGTTTATATTGACAGTGAAGCACTGCAATATAATTTAAACCGTGTCAAACAACTTGCCCCAACCGCTAAAATCGTCAGCATGGTCAAAGCCAATGCTTACGGACATGGAATTAAAGACTGCTTAGCAGCCTTAAAAGATAGTGATGCCTTTGGTGTCGCCTGTCTGGAAGAAGCCCTGGAAATTCGTGAACTCGGCTACCAGCAACCCATTACCCTAATCGAAGGCATTTTCTCTGCAGATGAAATGCAGGTTGTGATCGATCAGAATATTGAAGTCATTGTGCATCATCAGCCACAACTGGACTGGTTACTGGCAAATAAAGAAGCCTATATTGCGAAAGGCCTAAAAGTTTGGGTAAAACTCAACAGCGGTATGAACCGTCTTGGTTTTAAAATTGATGTGATTAAAAATGTGATCAATCAATTAAAAGCAGAAGGTTTTACCTGCGTGCTGGCGATGCACTTTGCCAATGCTGATGCGGAACATCCTCTCAATGAACAGCAAATCCAGCAGTTCTTGGAAGTGAAGAATGACTGCGCACCTTTAATGGGTTCTTGCTGTAACTCAGCTGCGATCTATAAATATCCAGAATTGCATTTTGACTTTGTTCGTCCGGGCATCATGCTCTACGGCGCGACTCCATTTGCAGACAAGACTGTACATGATTTAGATCTAAAACCAGTCATGACTTTTACTGCCGAAGTGATTGCACTAAACAACATCAAAGCGGGTGAACATGTCGGTTATGGTTCTACTTTCACTGCTGATCAAGATATGACTTTAGCCATTGTTTCTATCGGTTATGGTGACGGCTATCCACGAGCTTTCCCGAAACAGAACTATGTTGTAATTCATGGCCAGCAAACCCGTGTGATTGGCCGTGTCGCAATGGATATGATTGCCATTGATGCGACTAACCTAAATCTGGAATTGGGTACTGAAGTCGAACTATGGGGCAAATCCCGTCTGGTCGATGATGTGGCTGAGGCCAATGGCACCATTGGTTATGAATTGCTTTGCCGTATGTCTGCCCGCCCGGTACGCAAACTAGTTTAAAGAAAAACTAGCCAAAAATAAAAAAGCCCAATATAAATTGGGTTTTTTTATAAAGTCAGCATTCAAGCTGATTTTTGCTCTTCATTTTCGATTAATGACAGTTCAAATAATAAAGCATCTACTTGTTCCTGGTTAAAATCATTAGGCGTAAAAACCTCAAATCCCATTTCTTGGCAGAATTGTTGAATAGAACTACGTTTAGAAATATATTTCATTGACCAGTCGCCAAAAGTACGCTGCTCAATCTCTTTGGTTTCAAATAGTTTAATATTTTTATGGCGTGAATCTTTAGACAGTCTCTCTGTCAGTAAAGCTTTTAAAACCAGACATTCCCCTTCCAGGCACTGGAAAAAATGTCCATCAGCAAAATAAAGCACCCCTGTTATTTGATTAGGATGATTAAAATCACGTGCTTCTTTAAGGATATCCGTTAAATCTTGAAGTAAGTCGGCTTTGGACGAGGTACTTTCACTGGCGTAACAAAATTGGTACATGCGGCTAACCTCTATTCTTATCTATGCAATATCGTATAGAAGTTAGCACTGTACACTAAGCAGTCAATTTTTACTAATTCTTATAAAAAATACTTATTTTTATTTCTATAAATCTTATAAGAAATAATCATTCGATGGTGTAGGTAATTCCGCCAAGCCTTTCTTTAAAGTTTCTGACCACTGTCGACTGATATCCGTAAAATATTCATCGTCTTCAGCAATACGCTTACCCTTTGGCATCATTAAGCTGTCTTTTTTATAGACAAGTACATCCAGCGGCATACCGACAGATACATTTGAACGTAAGGTAGAGGCAAAAGAAATCAGAGAACAACGTAATGCCTCATCGAGTGGCATCTCATAGGTCAAGGCACGATCCAGAATCGGCTTACCATATTTACTTTCACCAATCTGGAAATATGGCGTATCCCGTGTCGCGCAAATAAAATTACCTTGCGGGTAGATATGATAAAGCTGCATTTCCTGATTTTTAATCTGGCCGCCGACCAGAAAATTACAATAGTAAGTACTTTGTTCTAAACTATCATCCGTCACATTGGCAATTACTTTTTTGAGCGTATTACCCACCAGTTCCGCGACATCAAACATGGTCGGTAAACTCAGGATATTCGGTTCCTGCCTGAGCTCCAGCTGATTTCTGATATGTCCGATCACTGCCTGTGTTGTTGCCAGGTTTCCGGAGGCCTGGAGTACGATAACGCGTTCCCCATCTACCCCAAAGGTATATAATTTTCGAAATACCGAAATGTGATCCACACCAGCATTGGTACGTGTATCACTGATAAATAGCATACCTTGCTCTAAACGAAGGGCACAACAATACGTCATTTTTTGTCCTTATTAATGAATTAACATCCTAGTACCTGGACGATGGAATACATGGATTCCTCACCGCCTTCTTCTCTTACACCACGTACCGGTGCAACATCCCAATAGTCGCGTCCCACCGCAACATAGACATGCGCACTAGGCGTAAATAACAGGTTACTCACATCAAAACAGTACCATGCCTGTTCAATAAATACCTCAGCCCAAGCATGACTCGCCAGATGTGAGGCATTCTGTGCATAAAGATAACCTGATATATAACGTGATGGTAAACCTAAATGTTTACACATGGCGATAAAAATATGACTGTGATCCTGACAGACGCCCTGACGTGCTTCAAAAGCATCAATCGCAGAACCCTGTACCGTAGTACTATTTGATATATAAGGAACATGTTCGAGTACGGCTTGGGCCAAGCTGATTAAATGTTTACGAGTTAGTGCTGGAACATGCTGCTCTACAAAATCCTTCATCTCTGCATTGCATTTTGTGGCTTCTGTTGGCTGTAAAAATAGATATGGATTTAAGGAATCATTTAAGCCCTGCTCATGCGCGAGATTTAGCTCAACGATGCCTTGTGCCATGATCATCAGGCTATGATAGGATTCACGCTGTGTACTGGTCATCCAGAAATTTTTAAAGGCATCATGCCGAATCACTTTCTGACCCGGTACACTGACATCCCAATAATGCACCTTCTGATGTTCATTGGTGGAAGGCATCATTTTGATGTACTGAATACTGTTCCTCACCTCGGCTGTGTACGTGTATTGCGTTTGGTGATTCACCATCAATTTCATACATCAGCCTCGAACAAGCGATGAATATGATCACTAAACTGATAAAACTGCTTCAGATCAGGTGCAGCACGTAACTGTGTCCAGTATTGCTTTACACTGCCCCAGCCAATCTCACAGAGCGTATCCACAATATAATCAATTTTACATAAGGTACGGGTAGTATCCTCACCGAGACGTAACTGCTGATCAAGCTGTTCCAGACATTGGCCCAGACTGAAAAACAGAAATACATCTGATGATTCTGCTTCCAGAATTTCAGCACAATCTGTCACGACATCGCAGATATAACCGGCATTCTGATCCGCAGTTTTAATCAGTTTCAGTAGTTCGGAATAGGCTTTGCCAGACAATACACCGCGTAATTCCTGAATATTGTCTTTTGCCACCTGAAACTGTTGGGTAAATGAAGTCGGTTGGGTACTATCCAGAACCAGCTCATTTAATGAACTGGCATCAAACGCAGGCAAACAGAAAGCATGTGCATAAGCCACAGCGGCTTCATCATCTAAAAATGGAAAATGCGAACATAAAAACTGGGTACGAGATAAATAACGGCCTAACCAAAAAATATGTTGCGCATTGGTATTTAACAAAACCATGACGTTATCCTTCTTTGGAATGTTATGAATGTAAGTTGTCGACTACCCAAGTATCTTTGATCCCGCCGCCTTGCGATGAGTTGACCACCAGTGAGCCTGCCTGCATGGCTACCCGAGTCAGACCACCTGGCACAATTTCAGTACGGTAGGGTGAGCTCAAGACAAAAGGACGCAGATCAATATGTCGTTCAGCAATACCAAAATTGCTTAAAGTCGGACTGACCGACAAATCCAAAGTTGGCTGCGCAATGTATAAATGCGGCGCAGCTAAAATTTTATCTCTGAAAATATCAATATGCTGTTGAGAGGCTTGTGGCCCAATCAGCATGCCGTAACCGCCAGAACCTTGTGCTTCCTTGACGACCAGCTGATCCAAATTTGTCAACACATAGTCCAGATCTTCCGGATTACGGCATTGGTAGGTTGGAACATTATTTAAAATCGGTTTTTCACCCAAATAAAAATGAATCATTTTATCGACATAAGGATAAATCGATTTATCATCTGCCACACCTGTACCCGGTGCATTTGTGATTACAACATTATGCTGTAAATATGCGGACATTAAGCCCGGAACACCCAAAGTACTGTCTGGTTTAAAGCACAGTGGATCAAGATAGGCGTCGTCGACCCTTCTATAAATAACATCAACCTGTTGACGCCCACGTATCGTTTTTACATAAACCTTCGAGTTCTCAACAAAAAGATCACGTGATGTCACTAAAGGCACATCCATCTCCCTTGCAAGAAAAGCGTGTTCATAGTACGCACTATTGAAACGACCCGGAGTCAAAACCACAATGAATGGATTATCGGTATAGGCACTTTCCGCCAGAATTTCTTTTAAGAGTTTTGGATATTGTTCAATACCGGCAATATTGGATTGCTCAAACACTTTTGGCATTAACTTCTGGCTGATCTTGCGGCATTCCAGCATATAGGACACACCAGATGGCGTTCTCAGGTTATCTTCCAGTACATAAAATTCGCCTTTGGAATCCCGAATAATATCAATCCCGCTAATCTGGCTATAAATACTGCCTTTCAAATGATGCTGATACATATGCGGCTGATACGCCTCATGGGTGAGTACCTGAAGCTCAGGGACAATATTGGCTTTGAGAATATCCTGCTGATGATAAATATCATGTAGAAACAGGTTTAAGGCTCGAACGCGCTGTGCTGAACCGAGTGCCACCATATTCCACTGTTTACGAGCAATCACCCGGGGAATTACATCAAAAGGAATAGTCCGCTCAGTGCCTTGCTCATCTCCATACACGGTAAATGTAATACCGTCATAGAGAAAATGTTCTTTTGCCACTTCATTTAGCTGATTCAGTTCATCTAATGTATGCTGTGACAGCCATTCTTCAATTCGTTGACCTGCCTGGCTGTTCATCACCTGATGATTACGCATTTCATTGAAAAATTTCGAAGAAATCTCTTGGTATAAAAAATGCGGACTGTGCTTAATTGAAATATTGAGTGCTGTAGTATCTGTAAAATTTTTGCTTAAATCTGCTGCAGTATGATTTTCTACTGTTGTAATAGTATTTGTATCCTGGCTTTCTTTTAGCATACAAACCTCGTCATTGTAATCTATTATAATAAAATCAGAGCAATATCCATGCCATGACATCCGTTTCGAAGTCTGTATTAACCCAGCAAAGTGCCTATTCACTCAATATCATTTTTCACCAAGATGTTTACGGATTGTAGGACAATTGTTGCGCAGAATAACTTGCGAAAAAAATCCAGATTTCTTATTGTGGTAAGCTCATATTTAATTTGTTTCCACTGATTGCCAGTAAAAATACATTATGTCAGCACAAGAAAAAGAAACCTCCAATAGCCTTTACCGCCAATGGCAAATCTTGTCGCGTCTTTCTACCGGCAAATGGATGGGAACCCGTGAACTCCAGGAAATCCTGAATCGTGAAGGGATCGAGATCAGTTTGCGTACCATTCAGCGTGATCTGAACCAGATTGCCCAGCGTTTCCCGATTGAGAGCAGTAAAACCACGCCCCAGGGCTGGCGCTGGCGTTCAGATGCCCCAATTCAAAGCTTGCCGCATATGACCAGTTCGCAAGCGGTGACCTTTATGATGGTGGAAGAACACCTGAAACATTTGCTACCACCTAGTCTGATTGAAGAAATGAATCCCTGGTTTGATCTGGCTCGACGCAGCCTGTCTTCACAAAATAACGTACGACAATGGATTAACCGGGTCAGAATCGTGCCAGCTACCCAACCGCTTATTCCGCCTGTCGTTGATAAAACGGCCCAACAGGCGATTTACGAAGGCCTGTTACAGGACAAACAGCTGGAATGTGTTTATCAGGGTCGTGGTCATAATGGCGAAGAGAAAACCTATATTTTAAATCCGCTGGCATTAGTGCAAAAAGGTTCAATTATCTATCTGGTCTGTACCCGTCATGATAAATCGGATATTCAGACCTTTGCCCTGCACCGTTTTAAATCAGCAGAGGTGCTGAATTCTCGTGCCCTACACCCGGTAAATTTTGATATTGATGAATATATTGAATCTGGCGCTTTAGGATTCCGGGTCGATTTTAACCAGCCAACGGAAAATGTATTGCTTCAACTGAGCATGCCTGAATCTGATGCGCACTATTTTGAAGAAAGTCAGCTCAGCAAAGATCAAAAAATTGAAAAAATTGAAAATGGCATAGCCCTGATTAGCGCAACTGTGCCTTTTACCTCACAACTGGTTTGGTGGTTACGAAGTTTTGGCAATAAAATCAAAAATATCGAACCAAAAATAGTGGCAGATGCTGTTTACCAAGTAGAGGAAATTGATTTAACTTCTTCTAAAGAATAAAAAAGTCCCCATTTTGGGGACCTGATCAATTTATCATTTTATTTTTATTATTGCTCTGGTGATCTGTTACTGAGCCAGTCTGCTTTCCTCTTGCCCCAGAAAACAGACTGGATGTGTCACATTAGAAATTAAAGAGTCCGGCAACATGAGCAAGCCAGCTCTGCATTATTAAAACGGATCGATTTTTTTGTCATAATTTACACTCCTGCTGTGGGGATAAAAATCACTATAGAGCGCTTAAGCCTATTTTTGAAATAAAAAGATAGAGCGCTTAAGCCTGTTTTTGAAATAAAAAGAATGCATGCCTTTTGCACAATTTTTCCATAGAAGATTATTTGGAAAATTTATTATCTATCTAGAAGATAAGTATGGCGGCCATTAAAAGACTTTCAGCAAGTTTATAAAATTAAAAAACAATTCTATGCTTGTATAAGCCAGGAAGCTCTGCACATTATTAAACGCTATCGTAGTGGAAATAGGGATTTAATTTCATAATGGCTAACCCTGCGCAATTAGTACGACACAAATTACTTAATACTTTCTTTTCACGGCATTCAGTCTGGTTTGCCTGCATCACCATCGCCGTTATTTTTACGATTTTTCATATCGGTTATGAGCCGCGCTATATTTATTATTTTATGCCGGCAACCTTAGTAAATACACTATGGATCGTTAGTATTCTGCTGAGCCTGCTAGGCCTATATGACGTCTTGCAGAACAGACATTCAATCTTAAAAAATTATCCGATTATGGGTCACTTCCGTTTTATCTTTGAAGAATTCCGCCCCGAAATTCGTCAGTATTTTATCGAAGCAGATCGGGATGCTTTGCCATTTTCACGTATGCAGCGTAGTCTGGTGTATCAACGGGCCAAAAATGAAAATTCAGATAAGCCCTTCGGCTCAATCATGAATGTCTATGAAGAAAACTATAAGTTTATTAGCCATTCCCTCACCCCTTGCCGACCTGCTGATCCAGAAACCTTTCGCATTCTGATCGGCAATGAACAATGTACCCAGCCTTATTCTGCTTCCATTTTGAATATCTCGGCTATGAGTTTCGGGAGTTTAAGTGCCAATGCGGTTCGGGCTTTAAATCTTGGTGCGCAAAAAGGCAAATTCTTTCATGATACCGGTGAAGGTAGTATCAGCCCTTATCATCTGGAACATGGCGGTGACATTGTCTGGGAAATTGGTAGCGGCTATTTTGGCTGCCGGACCTTAGAAGGTCAGTTTGATCCGGTAAAATTTGCAGAAAAAGCTAAGCTACCTCAGGTAAAGATGATTGAAATCAAGCTTTCACAAGGTGCCAAGCCTGGACATGGGGGGATTTTACCTAAAGCCAAGATTTCAGAAGAAATTGCTCAGATTCGCGGGATTAGCCGTGAACATGACTGTGTCTCACCTTCTGGACATCCGGCGTTTAAAACCCCGATTGAAATGATGAATTTCATTCAACAACTACGTGAGCTTTCTGAAGGTAAGCCAGTCGGATTCAAGCTTTGTCTGGGTCAACCTTGGCAATTTATGAGTATGGTGAAAGCCATGCTACATACCAAAATTTATCCTGATTTTATTGTGGTAGATGGATCTGAGGGCGGTACCGGTGCTGCACCAATTGAATTGATTGACTATATGGGTACTCCTTTAAGAGAAGGTCTTTTGTTTGTGCACAATACCTTGGTCGGTGCAGGATTGAGAGACAAGATTAAAATTGGTGCAAGCGGGAAAATTATCAGTGCCTTTGATATTGCTAGTACCATGGCACTTGGAGCTGACTGGGTTAATTCAGCGCGCGGATTCATGTTTGCAGTCGGATGTATTCAGGCTCAAAGTTGTCATACCAATCAATGCCCTGTGGGAGTCACTACTCAGGATAAAGAGCGTCAAAAAGCCCTGCATGTCCCGACTAAGGCCGAGCGAGTATTTTATTTCCATAAAAATACAATGCATGCCCTGTCTGAGCTAATCGCTTCAGCAGGTTTAAAACATCCTTCTGCTATTAAACCGCATCATCTGGCACAGCGAATCAGCAATCATGAAATCAAGAACTTTGCCCAGATTCATTTCTGGCTTAAAGAAGGTGAATTATTACATTGCGAAAATAAAGATGAGGAAAATTTCTATTTTCGTATGTGGAATATGGCCAAATTGGAAAGTTTTTAGACTTAAAATAAGTGAAATTTAATCGAGTTAGACAAGAAAAAGGCGTTTACTAAAACGCCTTTTTTTAATTGAGAGTGTCACAGTCTAATAATAGGTCTTACTGCCATGCGCATGTAAAAAGGCTGGAATTAAACCTGTTAATGCTGCACGGATATCCGCGCGTTCATTAATCAATTGATGTGAACCTTCTTCCAGCATTAACAAAGTTTGCAGGCGGAACTTGCGACGGATAAATTCAATATTATAACGCCAGTCCACTGTCTGATCCTGAGCACCTTGAGCTAACCAGACAGGGATTCGGCAAGCTGGACGTGCTTCCATTTCCTGCATCCAGCGTGACATCGCCAGAATCCAGTCCATGCCCATCATGCGGGGTTGCAAAGGATCTTTGAGGCGGATAAAACGCAGAAATTCAGGATTATGGTTATTACGACGGAAATGACGTGGTACTTCACGCTTGATCCGGCTGATAATGCCGAGTCCGAGCGGATTATGCCACCAGGCAGTTTTAGCCGGACGAATCAACGGTGACAATAACAGCACGCGATCTACAAACGGATTTTCACGTCGTTCTGCAAATTCGAGCAAATGATGCATCCAGATCGCACCACCGGTACTCTGTCCAATACCGACCCATGGTTTAGGTAACTGCTCGGCATGTTTGACATAGCGATATACCGCATGCAAAACCTGCTGATAATGGTCAAAATTCTGGATACTGGCAGATGAACCATCACTCAGACCATGCCCCGGCAGATCATAGGTTAGAACGCTAAAACCCTGTTCCAGCAACTCACGTACGATCGGCTGATAAATTCCGCTATGTTCCAGATATCCATGTAATAGAAACGCCGTTCCCTGAATTTTGTCAAAACGGGTATTTTCTAGATTAGGTGTAAATACTTGCACATGCAGTTTAAACAGCGGCATCTGTACATAGCCCTGCCAATGCTTGCAATCCAGTAAATCAAAACCATACAGTCTGCGATAAGACAACAGATCAATAGTGGGCTGGTCATCCCTATTCAAGTTTAAGGGCTGTAAAAGCTGTGGCGTTGTTTCCCTGCTTGGCACAGGTAAATCCAGCTGTTTCAGGATGGTCGGGTTTAAAAACGGAATATCAGACATTAAGGCACCTCCCGACAGTCACTGGAGCCAAACCACATATCGCGGATAGTGGCCAGCATTTCATAATTGGCACGGCGACTATGATCATAATTTTGTCGACTTGGACGCCAACGGGTCAAGGACTTCGGCATCGGTGCTTCCACTGGAATCGTTTGAATACCATTCAGTGCAAACAGACGACGGGTACGCGGCATATGATAACGGTCGGTAATCAGAATCACAGTCGGTGCCCCACCTTTTTTTTGCAATAATAACGAGCTGAAACGGGTATTTTCACAGGTATTCATGCTGCGGTCTTCAAGCAATTTGGCATCGACATTGTAATTTTGTAACCAGCGCTGCATATACGGCGCTTCCACACCACTCAATACGATCGGTAACTGATACTGTTTTTCAACTGCGAGTGTAGTTTCCAGACGCAAACGGGTATAGTCATTGACCACAATGTCCTTACCATTTTCATGTAAAGTTAAACCACCACCTAAGACCACAATGGCATAAGGTTTAGACTGATTTACCGGTTTCTGTTGCTGCTGTTCTTGCAGTAAAGCCAGATCTTCCTTGATTTCCTCTTTCGCTGTGACCTGTACGGCACTCGCTTCTTCATCTTCCAGAGGATGAGTCGTCAAGAATTCAATATATTGCTCAATCCGTTCCTTGTTTTCATTACTATCCCATTCCAGCAGTTCGCGGACCTTCTGAGTCGGGTCAACGGCTTCCACAGGTTCTTGCTGGGACAATAAAGGCACTTGTGCAGGTTGGTTCTGTTCTGCTTTTTCTTCCTGCTGTTCACGCTGATGTTCTTCAATCATCTGTTGCAGTATCTTGTAGCGTGCCTGAATCAGCATCAGATTGGACGAATGATTTTTCTGGATATCCTGCTCCATCACACGCAAATAAGCCTGACGGGCAATCCACTGATCAGAACCTGGTTCAAGCGTATCATCTTCACTCAAGGAAGCCATTTTCTGGCTTTGTGCTGCAACTTCGTTAATTTCAAAGGAAACAAATCGATTGAGTCCCTTAACCACAAGCTGCGAATAAAATGGCGAATAGATCAACATCACCAGACAGCCGAAAAATACAAACAGTCCTGCGACGATTTGTACTAAACGGACCATCCAATGGGTGTTTTTCATATACGTTATTTATCCTGATGAGATCGAATTAAGCCTTTACAATCAAATAATACCGGTTCAGGTTCGAGCATAATCTTGAATTTGTCCCAGACAGCCTGCTGTACTGCGCCATAGGCTTGACGGACATCCGTCAGAGAAGCATGACCATAGTTCACCAGAACCAGTGCCTGTTTATGGAACATGCCTACTGACCCAAGCTGTTTCCCCTTCCAGCCTGCCTGATCAATCAGCCAGCCTGCCGCCATTTTAACCTGATCATTGGCCTGCGGATAATGGGGCAAATTAGAAAAATGCACAGCAATTCGGTCAAAAACCTGTTGATTTACGATAGGATTTTTAAAGAAACTTCCCACGTTTGGAAATTCTTTAGGATCAGGCAGTTTGCTCTGACGAATCCGGATCACCTGCTGCTGCAAGTTTTCTGCTGTGAGATTACCACCCACCGCTGCTTTAAGATCACCATAATTCAGTTTCAGATTTGCCTGTTTTAGTAATTTAAAAGTAACGTGTGTAATCACATAACGTGTTGGATCATCTTTAAAAATACTATGACGATAGGAAAAATGACAGTCTGAAGCAGGAATGGAATCAAATTTTTTCAGCTTACGGTCATAGACCTCTACCGCATGAATAAATTCGCCGACTTCGACACCATATGCCCCAATATTCTGCACTGGAGATGCGCCGACCAGTCCGGGAATCAGGGCCAGATTCTGTAGACCATAGAGTTTCTGTTCTGTCGTCCAGAGTACGAAGTCATGCCAAACTTGGCCCCCACCTACCCGCAGACATTGATGCTGCTCATTTCCTTCTAGCATTTCAATGCCCTGGATATCCATATGCAGGACGAGAGCATCAATCTGTTCCGGCAATAACATATTGCTACCGCCAGAAAGAATCAGCACATTCAGTTGTTGCTGCTCAGCAAACTCCAGTGCAGCAATCAGATCATCAGTTGATTGGATCCGGCTGTAGTAAGCGGCAATCACTTCGAGATTTAGCGTATTAAAAGGTTTAAGTTGAACCTGAGTCTGAATCTGCATGACTTAAACCTTTTCTGTTTGATGTTGTTTAAAAATTTCTACCCAGGCCCGACTGCTAGACTCACATTGGTTCAGGACACGTTCAAAACCATCTGCCCCGCCATAATATGGATCTGGCAAAGCCTGTTTTGGATAAAGCTGATCATGTTCACTCATTAAAGCAACCTGAGCACGCAGGCGTCCGAATTCTGCCTCTGCCTGATGCTGGAGCGCCTGAATATCTGCCAGATTTTCCAGATCCATCGCTAGAATCAGATCATAATCAATAAAATCATGGGTTTTGAGTTGACGCGCACGCAGGCCAGAAAGATCATAACCCCGTTTTAAGGCATGTTGCTGGCTACGCAAATCAGGTGCTTTCCCCGGATGGTAATTACTGGTTCCTGCTGAGTCGACCACAATATCGAGTTTCTGTTCATCACAATAATGTCTGAGTACCACTTCTGCCGTGGGAGAACGACAAATATTTCCCAAACAAACACATAACACCTTATATGGCGTTCTGGATGACATAAACAACCTCAGAGTTAATCATTTTCAAGATACTTATGTTAAGTTATTTACCTGATGAATCCTATATCACCGCCCCATAATAATTTTGTATTTGCGATAAAAATTAAAGGATAAAGACATGAATCGATTTCAGTTTCAAACCGTTCCCAACATCATCGCCGGCCTCGGCACGATTCAGGAATTATCCTCTATTCTCAAACAGGGCCGTTATCTGCGTGTTTTACTGGTCACTGATCCAGGCATGCTACAGCATCAATTACACCTGCCTATTCTGGAAATTATTAAAGATGCGGGACTGGATTATGCAATTTATTCCGATGTACAGGCCGATCCACCTGAGCATGTAGTGCTTGAAGCAGCAGATTTTGCCAAACAGGAAAATGTCGATATCGTGATTGGCTTTGGTGGTGGCAGCTCTATGGATGTCGCCAAGCTGATCGCAATCTTGAGTCATCCGGCACAGCACCAATCTTTGTCTGATCTGTATGGCGTAAATCAGGCTACTGGCCCCCGTTTGCCCTTGATTTTGGTTCCTACCACTGCAGGTACGGGATCTGAAGTTACTCCGATTTCAATTGTTACTACAGGTGAAACTACCAAAACCGGAATTGTGGCACCGATCCTGTTTGCAGATACTGCTATTCTGGATGCAACCTTTACCCAAAATCTGCCGCCCTTAATTACTGCTGCGACCGGCATTGATGCCATGGTCCATGCCATTGAAGCTTATACTTCTAAAATCAAAAAAAATCCCTATTCCGATATGCTGGCCAAGCATGCCTTAAAACTGTTAAATGGCAATCTACAACGTGTGCTGGACGATGGTCAGGATCTAGAGGCACGTCAAAACATGCTGGTCGGCTCGATGCTAGCAGGTCAAGCCTTTGCCAATGCACCGGTTGGGGCTGTGCATGCACTGGCTTATCCATTAGGTGGGCATTTCCATATTTCACATGGACATAGTAATGCACTGGTATTAACTGAGGTGATGAAATTTAATACGCCGGATGCCAAAGCCCTCTATGCCGAACTGATGTGCTGGTTAGATCCACAAAGCAAAGGCTGCCATGATGGCCTGACTGACCTGTTTATCGATCATTTTAATAATCATCTGGTGAAAAGTGGCTTAACCCTGAAACTTAAACAGTTAGGAATTCCTGAACATATGCTAATGATCATGGCCGAAGATGCCATGAAACAGAGCCGCCTGTTACAGAACAATCCACGTGAACTTACTCTGGAAGATGCTTACAACATTTATCAGGCGATCTATTAGATTTAGGATTATTTTCGACTCAGCAGATCTAGCCACTACAAGTTATTTAAAAATATGAAAGCAGCTCTTAAACAACGCGAACATTATTTATTTTTTCTGCCGATACAGACTCGTTGGGCGGACAATGACCTGTATGGCCATGTGAATAATGTCACTTATTACAGCTATTTTGATACAGCCGCGAATGCCCTTTTGATTCAGGAAGCCGCATTTGATCCCAAATATTCTCCAATGATTGGACTGGTGGTCAGCTCACAATGCCAGTTCAATCAGGAGCTGTCTTATCCGGAAATTATAGAGGTAGGTGTCGCCATAGAAAAAATGGGGAATAGTTCTCTCAGCTATGATCTGGCAATCTTTAAAATGAATTCTGATACGGCAGCAGCTCAAGGCAGTTTTGTGCATGTGTTTGTCGATCGCTACACACGAAAAAGCACACCGATTCCAGCTGAAATGCGGGATGCTTTAGCGCGTTTTGTCTCAGCCTAAAATATTTTATTTCAGCTGAATATTGTGCAACTCACCATCAAACTGTTCCAGCAAGTCACGTACAGCCGGTTCGGCATGCAGTAGCTCTTCTGCGCGTTTAAAAGCGCGTACTTTACGTTCTTGCTGCATGGTATATGGCGTTAACTGCTCTACATCTTCAAACTTCACCTGGAAAATAGTCTGCGGCCATTGTTCCCGCAAAGCTGCTTCCAGATTATGTTGTAGCTGCGATAAAAGCGGCTGATAACGCTCTGGAATATGAAAGACCGATGCTGCATTAATCTGGCCAGTCATGATGCCATACTGAGCCAATTCCTGAACTGCCGGAGATAACTGGCTGTTACGGAACCAGAATTCCCATTTTTCTACCGTCCATTCACCCTGCATATCCTGTACCGGAATTTGCAGAATATCCTGCGGCATCAGATTACGGTCTGTAGAAATATTTGTATTTGCAATCTGAGTTGATGCAGCCTCTGTCTGAGTAGAAATTTCCGGCTGGCTTTCATCTGCTTTATGAGTCACTTGTTCTGATTCAGGAGTCGAGGCATCCAGATTAAACTCCGGTTCTTGTTCTACTGGTGCAGCAGTATCATTTTCAGGAATGAATTCTTCTAAGAGGAAATCATCACTGCTGGCTTCAGGGCTGG
Source organism: Acinetobacter sp. YH12249 (assembly GCF_013417475.1). NCBI lineage: Bacteria > Pseudomonadati > Pseudomonadota > Gammaproteobacteria > Moraxellales > Moraxellaceae > Acinetobacter > Acinetobacter sp. YH12249. The sequence continues at coordinate 46,486 of NZ_VPDX01000004.1, forward strand.
ATGGAACAGGTTCTGCATGAACATCGTCAAAACCAAACAGACCATCTTCCAGATTTGGATCAAATACAATCTGATCAGACTCAGATTGTTCTACCCTAGTTGATTCAGCTTGTATAATTTGAGGCTCAGAATTAGTTTCTGGCTCGTCTTCATCCAGAAAATCATCCGAAGATGGTTCAGACTGTGCAGTGACTGGATGATTATCCTGCTCGTCTTCATAGCCAGCATCTAATGAAAAATCTTCTCCAGTAGCTTGAGCAACCGGCGCACTTTCCTGCTGCGTTATCTGATTTTGCTGTGGAGCTGATGCAGCTACAGCTTGTGATATCTGAACTGTATTGGCTGGAATTTCATTTGGCTGTAACGGACGGAAGGCTAGCAAACGTAGCACCGTCATCTCAAAGCCTTGCTCTTGCGTAACCGCAAGCTGTAGGTCAGCACGACCTTTACAGGCGATCTGATAATACAGTTGCAAATCTTGTGCTGAAATCAAAGCCGATAACTGCATGATCTTTTGATTGATCTCGGCACTGTATTTCAGACTTAAATCTGGCAGGTATTGTAATAAAGCCAGTTCATGCAAGGTAGAAATCAGCTGATCTAATACCAGTGATACATCCAGCGCCTGCTGACGGAATTGCAATAATAATTCGCTAACACGTGCTTTCTGGTTCTGATGAATCGCCAGAATCAGATCATAAATGATGGTTCGGTCGATCAAGCCTAGCATGTCTTTGACATCCTGATGCTGGATCGCCCCCTGACCATAAGCAATCGCCTGATCGGTTAAAGACAAAGCATCACGAAGCGAACCCTGTGCTGATTCGGCAATCTGCCAGATTGCATCCTGATCAGCCTGAATGCTTTCTTTCGTCAGGATATTGCCCAGATGTTCGGTAATTTCATCAACGGCCAATGGGCGCAAAGTAAATTGCAGGCAGCGAGAAATAACGGTAATCGGCAGCTTTTGTGGATCTGTGGTAGCGAACAGGAATTTGACATGCTCCGGTGGTTCTTCCAGTGTCTTTAATAGAGCATTGAAAGAATGCGTGGACAGCATATGTACTTCATCGATCAGATAAACCTTGAAACGACCCTGAGTTGGCGCATAAGGGACATTGTCCAGCAGCTCACGGGTATCTTCGACTTTGGTACGTGATGCCGCATCGATCTCAATCAGATCAATGAAACGACCTTCATTGACGGCGGTACACGTCGGACACACCTCACAAGGAGTTGATGTAATACCGGTTTCACAGTTCAAGCACTTCGCCAAAATACGTGCAATCGTGGTTTTACCAACACCACGCGTTCCCGTAAACAAATAGGCATGGTGCAAACGGCCACGCTCCAGTGCGCTGGTTAAGGCACGTGAAACATGGTTTTGACCGACCAATTCGTTGAAATTGCGGGGACGGTATTTTCGCGCAAGTACTTGATACATGTATGCTCCTTTTTACAGGTCTAAGCATACTGTTTTTTTGATAAATAGTGAATGAATTAATCAGTTATGATCTGGAGAGATAGGCCTATCAATCTGATTTAAATCAACTATCTCGAAGCTGTTTGCTCCATTTTTATGCCTGACTAAAATATCAGGATAGTTTTAGTATATTTGAAAGATAAAATATCTATTGAACTTCCATCTATTTAAGCAGATTAATACGATCTTAAAAATGAAAATTTCTGATCGAAGATAAAGGATTGGGTTGAATCTGTTTAAGCGAATCGCCCTAAAATAAAATCACTCTGCATCTGGTAACGTTTACCGCTTTTGTCTTCGCGGATTTCCAGCACACGCTCTTCCAGATCAATATACAGTAAATTACGAGTCGCTACATTCACCAGCTCAATTTTCTGATGAGAATCATCTTGGAAACGAATCGGGCCACTAAAGGTTTCCACCTCATTATGACCACTCAGGCTTTCACGTTCTAAAGTATAAGTCTGATCTTCATGCAGGGTTAGCATGACCGCCATACCTGGACAATCATCACAACGGGACAAGCAGCCCATACAAGGAGTTGTACCCTGATACTCTCCCGCCCATGCTGGAATCTGTGCCTTGGCTTCAACAATAGTATTTTTAGCTGACTGGGTTTGATCCTGACAACCGAATAAAGCACCGGTTGCCACTAAGGGAATCAGTATTACTTTTTTCATGGCTTCATTTCGCAGCACTGGAATTTGCCACAAAATAGCATATTTTAAATGACTGACTAAACTCCAAATCAAGGATATTCAGTTAGCGCCAGCCTTTTCTTCCCGTCAATACCGCATCAGCACAGCGCAAAGTTTCCTGCGTCAGCCCCCAAAGACGGTAATCTCCAGTTAATGAACCTGTTGGGAAGTTATGGGTATAGGCAAAACTTAAACCGCGTTCCGGATCACACCAGGCACCAGAACCGTTAAAGCCCATATGACCAAAACCTGTAGAGGCTTTACCCAATGTCAAAATACGGTGATAACCCAGACGCCAGTGCATTGGCACAGGCATCACCCGATCACGACGGGTATATTGCACCTGGCTTAGTCGCTGGAATACTGGAGGTGAAATCAACTGCTGGCCTTGCCAAGCACCGTGATTGGCCAACATCGCATAGATTTTTGCCAGACTGTCTGCAGTAAAGACGCCATTAGCTGAAGGAATAATCGCCTGTAATCCCTCATCACTAAAGAAGCTAAAATTCTTCATGCCTTTAGGAATCATGCCATCCTGAAAATCTTGTGGACTCTGACCACTCCAGACCAGAGCACGCTCCATTAAACCGGGTTTGCGTGTAACTACTCTTTTGCCTTTAGAAGATTGAGATGCAGATTTTGCTTTAAAGATCGGTCGCGCAACTCGAGGCAGTTCATCCAGCGGCACACTAAAATAGGCACCATTTAATTGCAGAGGCTGAACTAAATATTCCTGCATTAATTGGCCTAATGATTTACCGGTTGCCTTTTCCAGTACTCCCCCCACCTGCCAGCCAAAAGTCAAAGGTTGATAAGCGGCATCAGTCGTGGTCTGAAAACGTGGTTCAGCTGCCGCGATCCGCTCCAGCATGTGTGACCAGTCAGCCATTTCAGTGGCATCATCAATGATATTACGGATATCAAACAAACCACTTTGATGGCTCAGCATATGTGCCAAAGTAATCGACCGTTTACCTTTCTGGGCAAATTCAGGCCAGTATTCTGCAACTGATCTGTCATAGTCCAGATAACCTTTACTGACCAGAATGTGTGCCAATGTCGCCAGTACACCTTTGCCAGTGGAATAGCATAGTGACATGGTATCGGGCTGCCAGTTTTCTGTGGCAGACTTCTTTCCGGTATAAATATCGACAACTTTTTGTCCCTGAAAATATACGACAAGTGCTGCACCACCCTGTTCAGTACGTGCATCCTGTAGGCGGCTAAACTGACGAGCAAGGTCGCGAAAACGCGCATCCACATTGCCCTGATAATTATGCTGATCAGCAAACAGATAATCTTTGATTGGCTGCATCATTCTATCCATAGAATTTTGATCCCTTAAAATAAAAAAGCCTAAATCGAGTTTAGGCTTTTGATTTAGATTTAAATTGCTTTTACATGACCAGTGACATGCGGCTTCTGGTTTTTGCTGTTCCGGATCAGGAAATCTGTATCATTCGCTGCTTGAGCGGTCAGGAACTCAACTTTAGAGGGTAAGTACATCGGCAACTTGAACCAGACATCGGCTTCATATGCATCTGGCAATGACAGATTAGCCAGCGCTTTGGCTTTGCTCCACATACCATGTGCAATTGCCTGTTTAAAACCAAAAGCCTTCGCTGTAACAGCATGAATATGAATCAGGTTAAAATCACCTGAGGTCATGGCATAACGGCGGCCTGTATTTTCTGAAATTTTCCATTCAGTATTCAGCTTATAGTCCGGCGCTTTACTTTCTGCCGGTTTTTCAGCCGCTTTAGCATCAGTCTTTTGACGTGAAAGATAAGTCGTTAATGCCTCAACGACGACTTCATTGCCTACTTTGACTGTGGTAATAAAATCAAACTGAACACCTTTGTCATGAGGCTGTAACTCACCAAATTTGCATGACAGGGTTAAAGTCTCATTTACACCGACTTTACGGTACTGCTTGACCTGATTACGGATATGTACCAGTCCTAAAATCGGGAACGGAAATGCTTCCGAGGTCATCATGTGCATTTGCAGACTTTGAGATAGCACGGTCAAATAAATAGCTGGAATATAACCATTATTTTTAAAGCCACATACTTCATTATAGGCTTTTAAATGTTTCTGATCGACCTTGAATGAATCCACCACATATTCAACTTGCGGCAGAACTTTTTCAGCTTTCGGCTTTTTAAAAATCAAGCCTTGAATCACTTTTGGATAGGCTAAATAAGGTTTTGGAAGTTGACTAAAATGGCGCGTATTCATACTGAACCTTTGGAAATATTATCTTTATAAAGTGACCTCTCCTGAGCATACTTCAATCATTGTATGAAAGTGAAGCACTGGAGAGGTTTTGAGAATTCTTGGAATTTTCTCTTTAGAATTTTAATCTCCCTGAATTCCCCTTTAAAAGGGGGCTTCTCCTCTCTTTAAGAGAGGTCGGGAGAGATTCCATTAAGCCCCTAATAGGCTTTGACCACAGACACGAACCACGTTGCCATTTAAACCTGTTGAAGCCGTAGAAGCAAACATGGCAATTGTTTCTGCAACATCTACAGGTAGACCACCTTGGCTCATTGAGTTCATACGGCGGCCTGCTTCACGGATTGCAAATGGAATCGCAGCCGTCATTTGTGTTTCGATAAAGCCCGGTGCAACAGCATTAATGGTTATACCATTTTTTAAGGTTGGTGCTGTAAATTTCACCACACCAATCACACCCGCTTTAGACGCTGCATAGTTGGTTTGACCCAGGTTACCTGCAATACCTGAAATTGAGGATACACAGATAATGCGACCATTGGCATTTAGACCATCGTTGGAGATTAAATAGTCATTTACACGTTCAATGGCAGACAGGTTGATGTTAATCACCAGATCCCATAGCTCAGGCTTCATATTGGCCAAAGTCTTGTCACGGGTGATACCGGCATTGTGCACAATAATGTCCAGACCGCCTTGCTCAGCTGCTGCCGCTTTGATTTTCTCACCTGCATCTGCAGCAGTAATATCGATGGCTAAAGTTGAACCGCCAATTTCACCGGCTACACGGTCAAGGTCCGCTTGCTGCTGCGGAACATCCAGACAGATAACATGTGCGCCATCACGTGCCAATACATGAGCAATCGCTTCACCAATACCACGGCTCGCACCGGTCACTACAGCAGTTTTACCCGCTAATGGTTTAGTCCAGTCCACATCCACTTTTTCAGCAGGTGAAACACGGATCACCTGACCAGAAACATAGGCAGAACGTGGAGAAACTGCAAAACGTAAAGCAGACTCAAGGTTTGCTTCAGCACCGGCATCTACATAGATCAGGTTCGCTGCAATACCCTTTTTAAACTCTTTACCCACAGATTTTACAAAACCTTCCAGTGCGCGTTGAGCAATTGACTGACTGACTGATTTAGCAGTTTCAGGCGTAGTCCCCACAATCACGACACGGCCAGAACTTTGGATTTGACGCGCAATCGGGTTAAAGAAATCATAAAGTGATTTTAACTGTTCTGAATTTTCGATTCCTGAAGCATCAAAAATGACAACTTTGAATTTTGATTCTTTATCGCCCGGATTAAACGCGCCCAGATTCAGTCCAGCCGATGCAGCAGCCTGTTGCAGTTCAGCATTGTTACCTGCATAACTATTGGCATGAATATTTGCCAGAACCTGAGCAATAGCACCAGTCAAGGTACTTGCCGGTGCTGCTCCAAACAATACCGCACCTTTGACAACTGGTGTAGCAGACTCAAAACGGTCTAAAGAAGTTGGGGATGGCAGACCCAAATTTTTAATGACAAATTTACCAATAGGAGATTTTGCAAAAGTTTGGTACTGATCAGTCATGTTTATTATCTCTCATACAAATTAATTTTTGGTTGATCTAAAGTTATCCTTAAACTTCAGTATGATGCCAGACACTTATATTTCAATAGATCTACCAGTTTCCGCCCAATCATACTTGAGATAACAGGCAGATGACTTGACCTAAGCGCAGTCTGTAATGTCATTGTAGTCAATACAGCCTATCTTCTTCTATGCTAATGTAACCGCCAAGAAGACGATCTATTTGCCTGGTAAAGCCTTATGAGCAAAACAACTCAAGATAATCCAGCAGTCGAGAACTCTGCGACAGAAACTGTGTCAAAACTATCAACGCGTAGCAAGCGTAGCACTAAAAATCCTGATACAGCCAATGCCGCAGAAAAAAGTCCGGCTAAAACCACACGTACACGCAGTACATCTGCACGTACCAAAAAAACGACTTCAAGCCAACAAGATTCAGCATCTATAACACAGACTTCTGTTCAACAGGAACCAAACATGAGCCAAAATACAGTTCGCCGCGTTGCTATTATCGGTGGTAACCGCATTCCATTTGCACGTTCTAACGGTGCTTACTTTACGGCATCCAATACTGATATGTTCACAGCAGCCCTGAATGGTCTGGTTGAACGTTTTAACCTTCAAGGTCAACGCTTAGGTGAAGTGGTTGCAGGTGCTGTACTGAAACACAGCCGCGATTTCAACATGACTCGTGAATGTGTACTAAATACTGCTCTTGCACCGGAAACCCCTGCTTATGACATTCAGCAAGCATGTGGTACTGGCCTTCAAGCGGCCTTCCTGGTCGCGAACAAGATTGCTCTAGGTCAAATCGAAGTGGGAATCGCAGGCGGTGTAGATACGACTTCTGATGCACCAATCGCTTTCGGTGATGGCTTACGTAAAGCATTACTTGAGCTGAACATTGCGAAAACGGCGAAAGACCGTTTAAAAGCCCTGACTAAAATCAATGTGAAAGACCTGATGGACGCACCAAAAAATGGTGAGCCACGTACTGGTCTGTCTATGGGCGACCATCAGGCGATTACTACACTGGAATGGGGTATTTCCCGTGAAGCGCAAGATGAGTTAGCTGCTTCTTCACACCAGAAAATGGCAGCAGCCTATGAAGAAGGTTTCTTTGATGACCTGGTGACTCCATTCCTGGGTCTTGAACGTGACAACAACTTACGTCCAGATTCTTCAGTTGAAAAACTGGCGAAACTAAAGCCTGCTTTTGGTAAAGGTGATGCACGTACCATGACAGCGGGTAACTCTACTCCACTGACTGATGGTGCATCTTGTGTGCTATTGGCTTCTGAAGAATGGGCTAAAGCAAATGGTCATGAAGTACTGGCTTACCTGACTTTCCAGGAAACTGCTGCAGTTGATTTCGTAGAGAAGAAAGAAGGCTTGTTGATGGCACCTGCTTATGCAGTTCCTCGTATGCTGGAACGTGCTGGTCTGAAACTTCAAGATTTTGACTACTATGAAATTCACGAAGCATTTGCATCGCAAGTACTTTCAACGCTGAAAGCTTGGGAAGATCCAAAATTCTGTAAAGAACGTTTAGGTCTGGATGCTCCACTAGGTTCAATTGATCGTGCCAAGCTGAACGTAAAAGGTTCTTCTCTTGCTGCAGGTCACCCGTTTGCAGCAACTGGCGGTCGTATTATCGCAACTGCAGCAAAACTGATTAACCAGAAAGGTTCAGGTCGTGTACTGGTTTCGATCTGTGCAGCTGGTGGTCAAGGCGTAACAGCAATTATTGAAAAATAATCCAAACCTCATATAAAAAAGCCGCTCTTTATGAGCGGTTTTTTTATTGCAATATTATTAGCGAAGTATTTGAGGATTACTCTAGTAAAGACTCAAGTTAAGTTTTTCGGTAGTCTGGTTCCAGCCCCATTTTGGCCTCAAGGTGGTCATAGCACCACTGGAAGATAAAGGTATACACCAGAATACATAGTGTCATCGCCAAATCCAGAAGAAAAGCCTGCGCCAGACCGATCTGTAATGCATAAGCTACCATCGGAATCGTCGCCAGCATCAAACCACCCTCAAATCCAATCGCATGAGCAATCCGCACTTTGATGGTTCTTTTCAGACGATGTTTGGCTTCAAACTTTTCAAAATAATGATTAAACAGCATATTCCAGAACATTGAAGTCACAGCCATCGCAATTCCGAGAGCGCCTGTGACCTCAAGCGGCATATGCATGAGCGTACTCAGTAATATGGCAATTACCACCAATAAAATGCCTTCATATAAGGTGGCATGAATCAGTCTTCTTTTCGAAATTAACATTTCAGTTCATCAAGTCAGGAGATAAAAGAATTTTATTTCTTTAAATTTGATTATTCGAGTTAGAATCTATCAATAAAAATGAAAGATAGAATTCATGAATATTAATCAAGAACAGCTACAGATGTTTAAACTGGTTATGGAAACTGGCTCCTTCTCTGCTGCTGCGCGTAAACTTGGTAAAGTTCCTTCTGCAGTGAGTATGGCCATTGCCAATCTAGAAATTGATCTTAATCTGGTGCTATTTGAACGCATTGGCCGTGAGCCAAAACCAACTGCACAAGCGAAAGTACTGTATGAAAAAACTGAGCAGCTTTTGGTTGAAATCAACCAATGGAAGCAACATGCCCTAGCACTTAGTTCAGGTCTTGAATCTGAACTGAATATTGTGGTGGTGTCTGAATTACTCCATACCCGCTGGACCGATTATATCGTTTTGCTGGAACGGGAATTTCCAGCCCTGCAAGTTAATGTCTTTAGCGCACCTCAAGAAGATGCTCATCGCATGCTGTTTGAAGGTTCAGCGCAGTTAGCGCTGATGTTTGAACGAGAACAGCTGGAAACCCGGGAACAGTTTATAGAATTAAAACGTGAGGTACTGGTCGCTGTGGCGGCCAAACAACATCCATTAAGTCAATTTCACCAGGTCAGCTATGAACAGATTTTACAAAACCGACAGATTGTTGTTGCCAGTCGTGATCGTAGCATTAAGCCAGAACTGCTCTTTTCCCGGAATTACTGGCGCACTGATAATCATCATTCAGCCTGCAGCATGATCCAGCAAGGTTTGGGCTGGGGCGTGCTTCCCTTAGAAATGATTAATGAACAGCCACATTTGCAGGAGCAGCTACAGATCTTGCATCTGCTCGATTTCACCCCAAAATTTGAATATTTTGTCGATCTGGTCTGGAGCCGGGAAACTCGACTGGGTACAGCTGCTCATTTTTTGATTAATCACTTGCGTCAGCAGCGAAAAACCGACCATTAATCACAGAAATTCAACGACAGTCTACTTGGTAAGAGGATGATTTATGATATATAAGAATGCATAAGCAATAACCATAGAACTAGATCGTAATGACATTAACTGCATTAAACCAATTAAAAAACTTGACGACTATTGTGGCAGATAGCAGTGATTTAAGCGCAATTGAGAAATTTCGCCCTCTGGATGCAACCACAAATCCATCTCTGATTACTGCAGCAGCGAAACAACCTGAAAATCAGGCATTGATTGAAGCAGCTTTTCAACAAGCCCAGCAAGAAGGCTATGTGAATAATGCCCTGATTGAACGCACGATTGATATTTTGACCGTCAAATTCGGTGTTGAAATTTTAAAACTGATTGAAGGTCGTGTTTCGACTGAGGTGGATGCTTCCCTGTCTTTTGATACTGAAGCGACCATCGCCAAGGCTAAAGAATTACTCGCGCTGTATGAGCAATATGGAATTAATTCTGACCGCATCCTGATTAAGATCGCATCAACCTGGGAAGGCATTCAGGCAGCGAAAGCACTGGAAGAAGAAGGTATCCATACCAACCTGACCTTATTATTTGGTCAGCATCAGGCTCATGCCTGCGCTGATGCCAAAGTGACTTTAATCTCACCTTTTGTCGGCCGCATTCTAGACTGGTACAAGAAAGCGGAAGGTGTTGAGTCGTATCCGATCGAAAAAGATCCGGGCGTACTCTCAGTGAAGCGCATTTATGAATTCTATAAAGCGCATGGGATTAAAACTGAAATCATGGGGGCAAGCTTCCGTAGTATTGAACAGGTCCTGGGCCTCAGCGGTTGTGATCTACTGACTGTCGCACCAAACTTGCTGGAACAACTGGAAAATGATCAGCGTGAAGTTCAGGCTCAGCTTTCAGCCAAAGATATTCAATCTCAAGGTGAACTGAATCCAATCAGTCATGCCGATTTTGATGTGCAACTGAAACAGGACCAGATGGCCAGTGAATTACTGCAAGGTGGTATCGATGGCTTTATCAAAGCCCGTGAACAACTGGCGGCTTTATTAAAGGAAAGTTTTTTGAGCACCACCTAAATTCACAGCGAATTTATAGAATTTCTCCAGGCCGATGTTGCTATAATGCCGCATCGGCTTTTTTCATTTTTGCGAGTTCTTCGTGTTTGGTATCACAGATCTAACGACCTTTATTATTGGGACAACGTTAATTGTGTTACTGCCGGGGCCGAATTCCCTCTATGTCATGTCAATTGCCTCTCGTTTTGGCATCAAGACCGGTTATATGGGTGCCTTAGGGGTTTATACCGGTGACTTGATTCTGATCCTATGTACGGCGTTAGGCGCAGCCTCTCTACTTCATGCGTTTCCCGTGCTGTTTATTGCCCTGAAAATTATTGGTGCTGTTTATCTCAGTTATCTTGGGATCAAACTGATCATTGCCGCCTATCAGACTTTCTTTCCGAAACAGTCGTCACAATGTGTTCAGATTAAAAAGGCTACTTCTGAAACTGTCGAGTCGATTCAGCCTTTCCGTACAGCATTAACAATCAGTGTTTTAAATCCTAAAGCGATTCTGTTCTACCTGTCTTTTTTCGTGCAGTTTGTTGATCCTGTTTACCCTTATCCGGCACTGACTTTTGCACTCTTGGCTTTAATCCTGCAACTGATCAGCATGACCTACCTTTCAATCCTGATCTTTTCCGGGGTCAAACTCGCGAGCTATTTCAACCAGAATTATAAATTGACGGCTGGCGGGGTTGCTTCAGTAGGAATTCTCTTCTGCGGGTTCGGAATTAAACTGGCGACTTCAACCTTCTAAAAATTAGCAGCTTTCTGGCAAGAGCAGCGCTTTCAAAAATTGTTAAAAACATTGTGTTGATATATGAAAAGCGTATGATTTAAACGCATTTAAAAATAGTGTCATGGATGATGCCTAAACTTTTACAAGATCTCTCCTTTCCTGCCATCATGGCGGGTTTTATTACCTGCATGATTGGGATCAGCGTATCCGCCGTACTGGTCATTGAAGCAGCCCAAAGCCTGGGTGCAAATGCAGCGCAAATCAGTTCCTGGTTATGGGCACTCGGTATAGGTATTGGGGTTTCCGGCTTGCTGCTTTCCTGGAAATATCGCTATCCGATTTCCACCGCATGGTCGACAGCCGGTCTGGCGTTAATTATTGCCTCCGCAGGCCATTACAGTCTGGCCGAAGCGATTGGCGCTTTTCTGATTTGCGGCATCCTGATTGCCTGTCTGGGATTTTTCGGAATATTTGACCGGATTTTTCAGTTTATTCCGCAAAGCTTGACCAGTGCCATGCTGGCTGGTGTCTTGCTGAAATTTGGTATTTCAGTATTTGGCAGCCTGCAACAATCCTGGAGCTTTGTGCTTACCGTACTGGCCATTTATCTCATTTCCAAAAAACTGAGTACCCGTTATAGCATTGTCATTACTGTGCTGCTTGCAATTGCACTCTGTCCGTTCTTTATCGATTTTACGCTTCCACATTTGGACTGGAGCATCGCTCAGCCTGTATGGACCACACCAGAATTTAGCCTGCAAGCTATTTTAGGACTGGCTCTTCCGCTGATGGTGATTAATCTGGCATCGCAATATTTACCAGGCCTGGCTGTAATTAAAAGTTATGGCTATCCACCCAAGGTGAATCCAATTTTAGGCTGGACGGGCCTCACTCAGGCACTACTCGCTCCCTTTGGCTGTTTCAGTGTTAATCTTGCCGCGATTAGCGCAGCAGTCAGTCTGGATGCACAGGCACATCCTGATCCGGCTAAGCGTTATATCGCAGGTATGAGCTGTGGTCTGTTTTATATCCTGATGGGTTTCTTCGCTGCGACCCTGACCAGCTTATTGATGGCTTTTCCAGGTATTCTGATTACGGTTCTGGCTGGCATTGCCCTGTTTGGCACCATTGGCCATAACATCGCACTGGCTTTTCAGGACAGTCATGACCGGGAAGCCGCACTGATGACCTTTCTGTTCAGTGCATCCAATATCCAGTTTTTTGGAATAGGTTCAGCTTTCTGGGGCCTACTGCTTGGTTTGATGGTTTATTTACTATTTAGGCTTAAACCTCAGCTGGCTTAGACTTATATCTATCTCTTTTAATGTCCTGCCGTTTGAGAAAACAGATTAATGACCACTACACCGGAAATAATCAGGGCAATACCAATAAAAGCAGGAAGATCCAGCGCCTGCTTAAATACAATATAACCGACAATGGCCGTGAGAATGATCCCGACACCGGCCCAGATCGCATAAGCAATGCCTAAAGGAATCACCTTAATCACCTGAGACAGCAAATAAAACGCGATACAGAATAAAACAACCACCGCTAAAGAAGGCCACAAACGGGTAAAGCCTTCAGATTTCACTAGAAATGTAGATCCAGTGACTTCAGCAATTATAGCCAAACCCAATAAGAGATGTGCCCAAGTTGCAGGATTCATTTTTTCACTCTCCAAATTTATCTTTCCTAGACCAAAACTTAGTTATGGTCTTAAGAAATAAATTTTTTATAAGTTTATGTTGAGGGGCGAAAGCTGATGCAAAAAATCCAGCGTCTTGATAAAAGTCTGCTGACTTTCTTTCTTGCCCATAAAGAACTGATATTCATGAATCAGCCAAGCTTTAGATTCGGGATAAAAAACTTCTGTTACTGGAACCTGCTGCGCTTTTAAAGCTTTGATAAAAGGCAAGGATTGGGTGTCGGTCAGAAAATCCTTGTTGCCCCCGCTAATGAATACTGGCGGATAAGATGGCGTAATATACTGGATTGGAGAAATACGTTTTAGAAACTCGGTATCATTTTTACGATCCCCTGTATAGGCCTGAATCAGGCTATATACTCCCCACTCTACGATCTTCATTTCATCAGGTGCGGTACTGGCAAATGACTCCAGGTCATAAATACCGCAGTGCAGAATCAGACCTTTAAGCTGGGATGGTTGCAGATAAGGCTGAAAATTAGATTGTTTGGCGAAGTCTGGATTTGTTAGAAGCGCAGCATAATGGCTGGCCATATTCGCTCCGGCAGAATCTCCGGCCAGATATAAATTTTCGGCATCAATCTGGTATTCGGCTGCATGTTGAGTAATGAACTCCAAGGCCTGATCAATCTGATGTAACTGGCTTGGATAAATGGCTTGAGGTGCAAACTGATATTGGACCGATACCACGTTATAACCTTGCGCAGCCAGAAGTTTAAAATAACCTCGGGCATGTTCTTTTGAACCAGAAATCCAGCCACCACCATGAATCCACACAATAGTTGGTTGAGGGCCAATACTTTCGATATTTTGTGGTTGATACAGATCCAGAGATAGTTTTTGCTGCGGTTCATAGACAATATTCTGATGCACGATGACCGAACCTGGTGCATAGCGATCCATCACCTTTTGCTGCATCCCTGTGGTCAAATTAAAAGCACTGGCAATGACCCGGCTGTTCTGTACAGTATTTTGACAGCCTGCCAGAATAATTGAACAGAACAACAATAAATGAATAGCAAAAAACCTCAAAACCTTCCCCCTCGATCAGCCCAAAAATAAGCTCAGGCAGTTTAAACCATCCCCAGAAAAACAGCGTCATTTATCCTGTTATTTTTGATCAATAAAACCTGAATCCCTAGTTTTTTGCTCTGTTTTTTCTTTCATCAAATCTCTGCATTTATGTGAAAATACCTGTAATTTAAAGATTTTTTGCCATTTTTCAGCTTTTTGCAATTGCACCCATGGGTACATTGTGCTATCAATAAATCAGAGCGTAAAAAACACACAACATACGGAGAAAAATCATGGCTTACCAACATATTTTAGTCCCAGTAGACGGTTCAGATATTTCCTTTTCTGCAGTTCGACATGCAGCCAAAATTGCCAAGGCATTTGGCAGTAAACTTTCCCTGATTAGCCTGATTGCAGAAGACCCTTTTACTGAAGCTGACTTCTACTACAGTTCAACGATTATGAAAGAGTATTTTGCTCAGGCTCATGCCAATGCAAAAAATGCCCTAAAAGAAGCCACTGCAATTGCAGGCAGTGAAGGTATAGAAGCAGATTCCCGCATTGTGACTGGCCTGGTGAATGCCGAACATATTGCTGAGACTGCAGAGGAAACCCAGGCTGATCTAATCGTCATGGGTTCACACGGCCGTAAAGGCTTCCAGAAAATGATTCTGGGCAGCTTTGCACAGGATGTTCTTGGCGCCAGTCAAATTCCGGTGTTAATCGTTAAAAAATAATCTGATTTGCGCATCTTCAAGGTGCGCAATTTTTTCAGGCAGTGTTTCTGTCTGAACCCTTCTACAGTAAACCTCCATTTTCTAAATGATCATTTCACTGCATATTCTAAAAATGAGGAAGCACCATGCAAAACTATGAACATATTCTTGTCGCACTCGATGAATCCTCGATGTCCTATGCTGCAGCTGAACATGCCCGTGAGCTGGCCAAAGCTTTTAATAGTAAGGTGACATTGGTCAGTATTATTGCTGTAGACCCATTTAAAGGCGTGGACTTTTATAAGGTTGCTCCCGCAGTCACTGACTATTTCATGCAGGCAGAACAACATGCACTGGATCTTTTAAATGAGATCAAGGCAAATTTTGTGCATGATGGTACCCAGGTCACGACCAAGATCATTCATGGTATGGCACCTTCTGAAGGAATTCTTCAGGCAGCGCAGGAAGTTCCGACCGATCTGATTATCATGGGATCACATGGCCGTAAAGGTCTGCAAAAACTGATGCTGGGCAGCGTGGCACAGAATGTCCTTTCCCAGTCCGAGATTCCGGTATTGATTGTGAGACCTTAACGTAACCCAGACAACAAAAAAGCCTGCGATGCAGGCTTTTTTTAGCGAACTTTTTGATTCAGTTCGTTCAGGAAGAGTTCAGCATCCAGCTGGCTATTAAATACTTTTTTGTATTCTCCAGCTTGCTGAATAGAATGCGGTGTATATTGAAGGGAGATTTCAAACAGACCAGTCGCAGCATTTCTGCTGACATGAACCGCAATAATATGCCGAGTATTTAAATAAAAACCATCTTCGATTTTCACTAACATCTTGAATAAGACCTCTAGTATATCAATTTGAAGATTTCTTCATGTTTAATAGAAAAGTATAGTTTTACTTTCCTGTCTAGCCTCTTACTGTAAACCTTTTATGTGACTGATTTCACATTATAGTATTTTAAATGCGATTAAATTCACCATTTAAAATAAGTCAATAATAAAAAGCCGGATCAGTTGATCCGGCTTTTTACATAACGATCTTATACGCTTAACATGCTGTTCAATGTCTCTGAGACATTTTTCGATTTCACCTGTGGTTTTAAAGCTTCAAGTTGTGCTTTGACTTCACTGCGTTGTGGTTCAATCAGGGTATACCAGCGTGAAAGCACCTGAAGTAGACGTGAACCGACAATCGGGTTTTTCTGATCCAGATATTTCGCCAGCTCGATATAATGCTGCACACCAAAGCTCCAGGTATTGACCGGATTGGCATTCAAACCGCCACTCACCGCACGGATACGGTTTGGCACTTTCAAGTCATAATCCGCATGCTCAGTGAGTGCTTTAATTGTTTCTGCAGTCGCTTTTGGATGAGCTGCTTGCAGCATGAACCATTGATCCAGTGCCAGTGCTTCATCTTTAAAGCGGTTATAGAAATCATCCAGGAATGCTTTAGCTTGAGGTGCATCATTCCATACCAATACACGCAAGGCCCCCAAACGTTCAGACATATTGCCTGTGTTTTGGTATTGCTGCTCTGCCAGTTCAAATGCACTTTCATCACCTTGACGTGCAATCAGCATTAGCATGATATTTTTCAGTGCACGAACACCCATCGCCTGAGAGAAATCTGACTGCAATTCAGGATCCAGACCCAGATAGATTTCTTTAGCTGTTGCTCCAAAAGCACGTGCCAATTTATGCAGCAAGGCATCACGTTTTTCTTGGATCATGGCCGGATTGTAGTCTGTATCAATCCGGCTACCCAGGTAACCTTCTGCCGGTACATCAAATAAGCGTGAAGCCAATAGCGGATCTTTTTGAATCAGATCAGGTAAGGTATTCAGCATTGCCTCGATATAGATTTCAGAAGGTTGATCATCCAGCAGAATGCGTTCTAATAAAGTCTGGGTCGCTTGCCACTGGTTAAAACCATTGGTTTCATATTGCAACAGGAACGCCAGTTCTTGTTCAGAGTAATCGAAATGAAGATCAACGGGTGCAGAGAAGTTACGCAGTAAAGAAACAATCGGCTTGCTGGTTATACCGCTAAACTCGATGGTCGCTTCATCTTGATCAAACAGATATACCCCATCTTTGACGCCATTTTCAAATAAGGCATCAGAGTTCAGGCTCAGCTGCTCGCCTGTAGCCGCATCAAACAAGGCCAAAGCCACTGGAATCGGAACAGCTTTCAGATTCGGATATTTCGGATGAGCTTTCAGGCTTTGCTTAAAGCTAAGACGATAAGTTTGTGCATCTGCATCATACTCACCTTTTGCGACCAGTTTCGGTGTACCTGGCTGGTTATACCAAGTCAGGAAGTTCGATAAATCTACCCCTGAACCGGCAGTCAAGGCAGCCACCCAGTCTTCAACCGTTACGGCCTGACCATCATGACGGCGGAAATACTCATCTGTACCTTGACGGAATTTTTCTTTACCGAGCAAAGTCGCCATCATACGGTTAATTTCTGCACCTTTTTCATACACGGTCGCCGTATAGAAGTTATTAATTTCTACAAAATGATCCGGACGCGGTGGATGCGATAAAGGGCCAGAATCTTCCGGGAACTGATGCGCTTTCAGGACTGCAACATCATCAATACGTTGTACGGCAGCAGATTGTAGATCTTCAGAAAAAGACTGATCACGGAATACGGTCAAACCTTCTTTCAGACACAGCTGGAACCAGTCACGGCAAGTAATCCGGTTACCCGTCCAGTTATGGAAATATTCATGGGCAATCACTGATTGCACACGCATGATGGCAGCATCAGTTGTATATTCTTCATCAGCCAATACACATGAGGTATTGAAGATATTCAGACCTTTGTTTTCCATCGCACCCATGTTAAATGCGCTGGTTGCTACGATCATATAATTATCAAGGTCGTATGGCAGACCATAATGCTCTTCATCCCAACGCATGGAATGTTTCAACGCTTCCATCGCGATTTTGCATTTTGGAATGTCTTTTTCTTCAGCATAGATTTCTAGTGCCACATCACGACCCTCTGATGTGGTATAGCGGTCTTTCATCACTGCCAGATCACCGATTACGCAGGCAAATAAATAGCTCGGCTTTTTGGTTGGATCTTGCCAAAGTGCATAGTGACGGTTTTCATCCACTTCGCCGGTTTCGATCAGGTTACCGTTAGCCAGTAGAACCGGATACTTTTTGTCAGCTTCGACACGAGTGGTAAATACAGACAATACATCTGGGCGGTCTGGATAGAACGTAATTTTACGGAAACCTTCCGGTTCGTTCTGAGTTACGAATAAATCTGAACTGGCCTGATACAGACCTTCCAGCATGGTATTGCTTTCTGGATGAATCTTGACCACTGTTTCAATAGTCGCCTGATCTGGAGCATTGCTAATCACCAGTTGCTCAGCATCCAAAATATAATCTGATGCATTTAGTGGCTGACCATTTAACTGGATCGATTGCAGTTCCAGGTCACGACCAAGCAATACCAGATCACCTGCTGTTTGGCGCTGCATCTCCAGTTTGCTGCTGACCAGCGTATGATCGTCATAGACTTGAATATTCAGGTCGATTGAATCTACAACAAAAGAAGGTTTTTGATAGTCTTTTAAATAAATGGTTTGATCTGCTTCGATCACCGGATTCGCCGCGATATTCATATAATGTCCTGATCCTTTATTGCACAGCTTCTAAGGCAAAAGATTGTCAATGCATTGATCATACGCCTTGATCTTGAACCTGTCTGTGCGTTTCATTTGTATTGTATATGGGAATAATTACTGATCTTTTCAATTGAGCTACATCAAAATATACGATAATCGCCTTATATTTGCCCGATATCTAAAATCCCCATCTCTAAAACAACTTAAAGATAAAATAAAAAAAGCTTTCATCTGCACTGTATGATTCCTCTATGCATGATTCCTGCACATGCAAAGTATTATTCCAATATGAAAAATTACTGCCTGGGTTCAGGACAACCTTATATCTAATTTAGATGCTGGGCGCTGCAAAACCTGACTTCTAAAAGATTAAGTTCTGGTTAATCTGCGTTCCAAATTTCATTTTAAATGCACAAATGACATGCACCAGTTTGAATGCATTTTGCATCACCCAACAGCAATGGCAGGATTCAAAGAAAGATATATGCCAAGTTTTCGGCTAATATCATATTTTTTTACATTTTCTTATGTGCTTGATTTAAAAATATATAATTTATGATTAATAGCAATTCCGAAATATTGATTAAAAAATGAGCATAGTTTTTGCTACAGTTTAAGTGTGTTTTCTCCAAGCGCAAAGACTCCAAGAATAACGACAACAAAGAAATTGAGGTGAGCTATGTATTTAAAACAGCATGTGGTACGGATTGAAAATCTTAAAACACTTCAGGTTCTGGATCAGGCCAATATTGATCATAAAGTTATTGCCCTGTTCATGAGTTCTGAAGGCGTTCAGCTACAGGCGCATGAGGTCAGTGCGATTCTGAATACTTATGATGCACTCGGTGCCAAAAAGGTTCCATCCAAAAAAGTGCAGGCGTTGATTCAAGCGAAACATCAAGGAGAGGAAGACGAAACATTACCCTGCCCCGTTTAAAAACGATGATCCAGTTTTCTTGAATACAGGGCTACTTCGGTAGCTCTGTTCGTTTAAAGGCTCTCTTCTTCTGAAATCTGCTTTATTAAAAATATTGTCAAATGACGCGTGACTTTGATGAGCTGTGTATAATCGCAGTTTCTCTTTATTCTGGAGTTGTGCGCAATCATGGTATTCAACGTTCTGCAAAAACAGCTTGATGAAAGTACGCAGTGCCCACTATGTAAGGCCTCCATGTACTGGATCGAGGCAGAACAGTATGATCAGGACATTACTTATCATGAATGCAGCCACTGCCAGCATCAGCTCTATACCGACCAGAAACATAACTGTTATTGCGATCAGTGTCTGGCTCAGCGTAAACGTATGCTGAAAGAAGTCCGTTTACAGGAAAACCGGAAATTTCATAAAAAACAGGATCGGCATGAATATGAGCTCAATCAGCTCAGCTTTATTAATAAACTGTTTCTGCTCTCGATTCTGGATGAACAGGTTCAGGAACATAGCCAGCATCAGGAATATATTGACTGGCATGCCATTAAATATTATTCCATCAGCCCGAATTACCTGTATCAACATGGTCTGGTCAAAAATCTGCTGAAAGACCAGATTCTAGTTCCTAGAGATATTCAACAAGAGAATCAGCAGTACTATATTAATGTACGTCTGGATGGCTATTCTGAGCCAAGCCTGTTTAGTATTACCCAGCAATTGCGTTACTGGTTCTATGAAAATCTGAGCAAAGGCGTACCTTTTAAAAGTGCGGATGAAGTCAAAGATGCACTGTATTGTCTGCTGTATCAGGAAGTCATTCAATTCGCTCAGTTCTATTGCCGTAGCTGGGGTATCCAGATTGCGGGCAATCAAAGTTTTCAGGCTTTCTGCTATCGCCTGCTCGATGTTTTGGCTGTGGGACAGATTTATTATCTGGTGCAATCGGCCCTCGAATATCTGTATCAGCAGAAAGCTTTAAAACCACGAAATGAAAATTTCATTAATACCAATTTACTGAAAAAGACCCTACAGCAATATCGGGAACGTTCAGTGAATGAAAAATGGGAAACCTCTATCCTGCCTCGCCCACCGCAATTGCCTTTGAGCAAAATGAGCAGCATCCTGTTTTTCCGTTTCCTGGGTTATGATGAAAATATTTTCTTCCAACCGGTCTGGCGTTCATGGCAAAAGATTGAACCACGCCTGAAATTTTATTCACAAAAACGCTGTATGCATTGCGGCTCACAAGAGCTTACTGTTGAATATGATGCCAGCGATTATGTCAGCCTGTTATGCCGTAACTGCAAACATCAAGACCATTATTTTACCCGCTAAGCATTTAGCAGCCCTATTCATATTTGAAAGATCAGGATGATGAATACTTCCGTGCAACAATTACAAAATACTTTTCTCGATCAGATCTGTGAAGCCTGGTCATTGCTTCAAGAGCAGCAACCCTTGGTGCATGTGATGACTAATGCGGTGGCCAGCAACTATGTGGCCAATATCTTGCTGGCTGCGAATGCTTCGCCCGCCATGATTGATAATCCTTTTGAAGCAGAGGGTTTTGTCAAAATTGCCGGGGCACTCAGTTTAAATTTGGGAACGCCGACTACTGAACAGGTTGAGGCAATGCAGATTGCTGCTAAAACAGCACACAGCATTCAAAAGTCATGGGTACTAGATCCTGTTGGTTATGGAAATGTACTGCATTGGCGTTCAGGTGTTGTGGATCAGCTCATGACCTATCAACCCACAATTTTACGGGGAAATGCTTCAGAAATTGGTGCCTTGGCAGGGAAAAATATTGAGTCCAAAGGCGTCAATAGCACTGTCGATAGCTCGGAAGTTTATCTACAGGCGCAGTCCTTACTGGAACAATGTGAATGTATTGCTATTTCAGGTGAGTCTGATTACATCATTTCCAGAGATTATCCGGTGATTCAGGTTTTAGGCGGTTCATATTTACAGCCGCGCGTCACAGCAACTGGATGTGCCCTAGGGGCCCTGATTGCAGCGTATAGTGCAGTAAGTTCTCCTGCGATCGCAGCGCTCTCTGCTCATGTTCATTTTGCAATCGCCGGTCAATTGGCTTTTGCCAAAGCACCGACCTTAGGCCAGTTTAATGCTGCATTTACCGATGAGATCCATCAATTGAATATAGAAACGATCCGTCAATATGCAGACTTTCGGATTTTGGCGGATTAAGCATCAGTCGGGTGTTTTATAATGAACACATAGAACACCCTATTACACTATTCAACTTATTTTTAGATAATTAAATTCAGCCCTAATCTGGCAAAAATAATTTTTCAAGCGCTCAAGCTGAGTATTGTGTAAGCTTTGGATGAGCTTTTGTATCTCGAATTTGACTAATATCTTTCAAAATTACGTGAAATATATATTTTACCACTTAGTCAAATTCACACTTATTTTTAAACTTTATTTAAATTTGTTTAATAATTCTAAATAAAGCATGTCTGGATTTTGATACTTCAGTAAGATTTATTACTTCTAAACCTGTAAAACCTATTACGCATTCTTGGCTTCCGAAATATTCAATACTCCATTTAGCCTGAAGAATAAGCTTAGGTGAGCATTAATATCTAAGTCATAAATAATATTCAATAAAAAAGTCAGTTGCCCTTAAGCAACTGACTCAAAAAAATAATCAAGACAGGCGATTAACCCTGATAATGGATACTCACCGACTTAATCCGGTTATTTTCGATTTCCATTACCTTGAATTGAATACCTTGGTAGTTCAGTTCAGTGCCTACCTCGACCACACTATTGGTTTTATCCAGAATCAGACCGGCAACACTGATATAGCCTGCATCTTCATCAATCAGATCCAGCATACCGAGCTCAAGTTCTAACTGGTACAAATCCAGCATACCAGATGCAATCCAGTGTGTATCATCAACTTTGACCAGATCCAGCTGCTCATCGGCATCCGGGAATTCACCGGCAATTGCCTCAAACACATCTAGCGGTGAAATCAGACCTTGTACATGACCAAATTCATCGCTCACCAGCACCAGAGAGCCTTTTGAGGTACGTAAGGTATTAATCGCGTCAATCACCTTCATTCTTTCAAAGATATAGATAGGGCGATGACGCTTGATCAAAGCTTTTAACTCTTCCGGTTCATCCAGTACATCTAACAGCTCTTTGGCACGAACGATGGTAATCACCTTATCCAGACTGCCCCGACAAACCGGAAACAGGCTGTGGGGTACAGACAGGATTTTTTCACGGATTTGTTCCGGACTATCCTCCAGATCGACCCAGGAAATCTGACTTCGTGGGGTCATGATCGATGCTACAGAACGCTCTGCCAAGGTCAATACCCCGCCAATCATATAGCGTTCTTCATCCGCAAAGGTTTCCTGTGCTTCATGCTGAGTAGTACTGGTGGTTTCAAGCTTAGCGCCCATCAGTTGGAGAATACTGTTAGCAGTGCGATGACGCAACGGAATCTTGGCTTCATGTTTCGCAGCATTGCGCTGACTAAACTGGTTAAAGGCTTCAACTGCAATTGCAACGCCAATACCAGAATAGATGTAGCCTTTCGGAATATGGAAACCAAAACCTTCTGCCATTAGGCTGATCCCGATCAGTAACAGGAAGCTCAAACACAGAATCACGACCGTAGGATGACGATTCACAAAGTTAGTCAATGGTTTAGACGCCAATAACATCACGGCCATCGCGATAATCATCGCCGCCATCATGACATAGATATTATCGACCATACCTACAGCGGTAATCACCGAGTCCAGTGAAAATACGGCATCCAAAATGACAATCTGAGCCACAACTGCCGTAAAGCCCGCATATGCCACCTTGGTCGTGACCTGTATTTCAGGCTTGCCTTCAATTTTTTCATGAAGTTCGGTGACAGCTTTATAAAGCAGGAATAAACCACCAAAGAGCAGAATCAAATCCCGTCCAGAGAAAGTCCAGTTAAATAATTGAATAAGCGGTTGAGTCAAGGTGACTAACCAAGAGATCGCAAACAGCAGACCTAAACGCATTAGCAAGGCCAAGGATAGACCAATCACACGGGCCTTATCACGCTGTTCAGGGGGAAGTTTCTCAGCCAGAATGGCAATAAAGACTAGGTTATCAATACCTAAAACGATTTCGAGAATAATAAGAGTAATTAAACCAACCCAAATTCCGGGATCTAATAAAAATTCCATTAGAACACCATCCCGTTTGAGTATGTAAGCAACGAATATGGAAGATCAACGCACGGCGAGGGATCCATTTAATTTAACCTTTTCGACTTAAGATGTATCCATTATGCATAAACTTATGATTTTTGAACAATAAAATTTATGAAAAACTGTTGCACCGCTTTGCCTCTCCTTATTCTAAAATCTTTTAATTTTCAAATCATTGGCCGAAATCTGTCATGTTCTACATAACTCATTACAAATTAAAGAAAATTTAAGCTTCTTTTTGACTTTAAGCACTTTAAATCTATGAGATAGAAGCCTGAGATATAAATTACTGTTTCTCTTAATATTCGTATCTATTCATACATCATAAAATATTGAATGATCCACTATCCTGCTAGGTCCATTAAATCCACTTATCTAAAGACATATTTTAAATATGGATTTTTTTATTAAAATGGTTCATACACGTTATGAATAGTTAGTCGTGAGATCAAAAAGATGCATAAGTTTCTCATCCAAAACGGTTTTATTCGATGAGTGACCAATTTAAATGTACTCGCTCTAGCTTTCGGTCAGATTTGAGAAATCCGCATCTGCATCGTGCTACAGATTAAAAATGTATCAGAGCATTCATTTAAACAGCATCGATTTTGAATTGTATTTCCGCATACTCACCAAAAGTAAGATATGCGCAGGTCGGCCATTTATCCATATGGTTTGCCAATCCAGCTCTTATTTAGACTCTAAACCTAATCTGGAGCCTTAAGATTTGCATGTCATATCAATGCCATTCATCTGGATAAAGACAGTTACAATTTGCCCCGATTGAGCTACAACATGTAAATCGCCTGATTTTTTGATGTTAAGAAGATCTAACAAATGCAATCTCGTTAACATTTTAAAAATAAAGGTTGAAACATGTATAAACTTTTACATAAAATGTCAGTGCCCTAGAAAAATAAATAAAAGGAACATTTCATGACTAAAAAATATGCAAAATTTTTACCTTGTGCAGAAGACTTTAATTTAGAAAACTTTCCATACTACTGGGTGACTCAAGTCCATGCCCAATATGTCCTAAATGTAGATCATGCACTAAAAAAGTATGGTGTCGATAATTCACGTCGCCGTATCTTGCTTGCTCTTAAAGCCAAACCACATGCCAGCGTTTCTGACCTGTCAGAAATGGTCGTATCTAAAATGTCGACAACCACCAAGATCGTTTATCGCTTAAAAGATGAAGGTCTGGTTGAAACCTATTCCTGTGAAGACGATGCTCGTATTACCCGTGTCGTGCTGACTGAAAAAGGAATGGAAATGACACATAAAATTAATGACCTGACCAATGTTGTACTGGAACAGTCATTTGAAGGGCTAACCCCATTACAAATTGAAAAAACTATGGAAAGCTTACGCCATATCTTTAAAAATTTGGCTCGTTAAGTATTTTTTCAATTTTGAATTTAGCTGGCGAGATCAATAACACCTTTTATAATAATTAACGATCCGCCATTGCTTTCTAGGTTTTAGGAATCAAAAAAGTTCAGCTGTGGACTGGCTTTTTTGATTCTTTCTTTTGGTACATGTGAACATTCGAACTCCTCCACTGGAAATCCCTGTACAAAGCTACGAATATTCGGTTGCGTGAGATTCAACCATTCATGTATACGCTCATGCGGAATCACAATGACTGAACGTTTAATATTTCCCGGCTCATGAAACTCTTTCATCATGGGATGGTCTATTGCATCCATCGTAATCATACTGGCTGAACGTACGATTTCATCCTGCACCCGTGCAATTTCATACAGTGCCGCAATAAAGGTCGCCTTTCCATCTTTACGTCTGACGCCCCAGCGTTGTGGTTTATTATCAAAATACTTTGACTCATAAAATTCCGAGACGGGAATTACCCCAAACTTGCATTTGACTGTCGCTTCTACAAAGGTTGGTTTTTGCAGCAAAGTTTCATTTCTGGCATTGTAGGTTTTTGTCCCAATCGTTTTATCCTCTGCCCATTTGGGAATAAAGCCAAAGTTAACCGAGCGCCATTCCAGACCTTGATCAGATTGAAATAACAAGGGGGTAGCATAATTCGGATAGACTTCTTCCGGATATTCAAAGGGAATTTCCGGCAAGCCCAGATCATGTATTTGCTGTGAAGTTAAAGGCTTAAAGTTGGCACACATGCTTAATCAGACAGATCACTTGATGTTCTGATTATAGCTTGATGCCAAGCTTAAAGCTGTATGGATTATGGATAAGTTTCTATCATTTAATATTATTCACTGGGTACAGTCAGCCAGTGAGTACGGGTGAATTCCTCAAAAATCCAGCGTCCATTAAAACGCCCAAGCCCAGAGTTTTTCTCTCCCCCAAACGGAGCATTAGCCTGATCTGCCACACTAATACCATTGATATGAGTCATACCGATATCCAGCTGTTCTGTAAAACTGATACCACGTTCAATATTCGAAGTACAAACCGCACTGGATAAGCCAAAACGGGTATCATTGGCCAGCTTTAAGGCATGTGCTTCATCACGAGCTTTCAGTACTGGCAGAATCGGTCCAAAACTTTCTTCCTGAGCCAGTGGAGATTCAGGTGCTACCCCAGTAAAGATATGTGGATAAACCAGATTACCTTCTATACCCCCTTCATATACCAGCTCTGCACCCTGCTCTTTTGCACTCTGAATAATCTGCTGATGTTTTTTGACCTGACTCTGATTGATGATCGGCCCAATGATGGTCTCTTCCAGATTTGGATCACCCACAGCAACAGTTTTCACTCGCTCTAAAAGCTTTTCCACATAGGCATCATGGATGGATGCATCAACAATGACCCGATTGGTGCTCATACAGATTTGCCCCTGATGCATAAAGCGTCCCATGATTGTCAGTTCTACTGCCAGCTCAAGATCAGCATCATCCAGAATCACCAGTGGCGCATTTCCGCCCAGTTCCAGCGCCAGACGTTTAATTCGAGGGCTGGCTAAGGCTTTACTTCCTACATTCTGTCCGACTTCAGTAGAACCCGTGAATGAGATCATTTTTGGTATCGGATGTTCGACAAAATAGTCACCAATTTCACTGCCTGCACCTGATACCACATTGAGCACACCTGCAGGTAAGCCAGCTTCTTCAAAAAGTTTTCCTAATAAGGTTCCACCTGTCACTGGCGTATCACTTGCTGGCTTGAGTACCACACTATTTCCACAGGCAATCGCTGTTGCTACCGAACGCATGGATAAATGAAATGGAAAATTCCATGGGCTAATGACACCAATCACACCCAAGGGTTTACGCAGTACCAGACTTTTACGTTGGGGATCTTTGCTCTCCAGCTGTTCAGTCTTGATCTGCTCCGGAAATTTCTGACTTTCCTGAATAATGGATAAAGCAGCGCCAACTTCCAGATCCGCTTTAAAACGGGTACTTCCAGACTCAAGAATTAACCAGTCAATAATTTCATCCTGGCGTGCCTGAATCACCTGTTGTAGTTTTTGCAGGATTTGCTGTCTTAACTCAACTGATTTAATAGCACCCTGCTGAAAGGCTTTATCAGCTGCAGCATAAGCCGCATCCACATCTGCTGTACTGGCAGACTGCAAAGTAAAGATCGTATCTTGGGTGTAGGGATTCAGATTCTGAATCATTTTCTGGGAACGGCCGGGTTGCCACTGACCCGCAATAAACTGCTGATCCAAATGTTGATATGCCATGCTGTTCTTCCCTGCAATTTATTGATTTGCTTTTACTTTAGCAGAGCCATTTCAGGATGGAAGTGACAGCGACGAATTGTTACGCTTTTATCTTTAGCTTTATAAGTAAGTGGAACTTACTGATGCATGATTCTCTTTTATCGCAGTTTAAATCTTCCAGTACATCAGCCAAAATACGATTCTTAGAAATTAAAAATTGCGAATTAAACTGAGTCTTAAATGTCATGATCCAAAGCTCTACAGCTACCCAGCATGAGGAACTGTAAACGTTCATAGGAATAGCGATTGGCAGATATAAAGCTACTGTTTAACAGATAATTATTATTAAAATTTTCTTCTGTGACATTGTTCTGTTTTAGGTGTTCAGTCAGTTAGTTTACCTTCCAAAAGAACATTTTTAACCTTAGAGATTATTTTAGAGCAATAAAAAAAGCCTCCGAAGAGGCTTTTTTTTAAGTTACAGGATTAGTCACCTGTATAACCTTTAAGTTTTAAACGCGCTGCGTGTAGAAGCGGCTCTGTATAACCTGATGGCTGTTCACCACCTTTGAAGATCAGATCAGAAGCAGCCTGGAATGCAATGCTGTTGTCAAAGTCAGCAGCCATTGGCTTGTACAGTGGATCATTCGCATTTTGCTCATCCACAATTTTCGCCATGCGTTGCATTACTTCTTCAACCTGTTCACGCGTTACAATTCCATGACGTAACCAGTTTGCAACATGCTGAGAAGAAATACGTAAAGTTGCACGGTCTTCCATCAAGCCCACATCATTGATGTCTGGAACTTTAGAACAACCTACACCCAGATCAACCCAACGAACCACATAACCCAAGATACCTTGACAGTTATTTTCAAGTTCTTTCAGTTTCTCTTCTTCAGTCCAATTGGTATCTGCTGCAAGTGGTGGTGTCAACAAATCATCAAGTGGTAATGCTTCAGTCGAAAGAAGTTCTTGCTGACGGTTTGCGACATTGATTTGATGGTAGTGAATCGCGTGAATTGCAGCACCTGTTGGCGATGGAACCCATGCACAGCTTGCACCTGCTTCAGGATGTTCAGTTTTGGTTTTGTACATGTCTAAAAGCATGTCTGGTTTTGGCCACATGCCTTTACCAATCTGTGCTTTACCACGTAAACCTGTTTGTAGACCAATCATCACGTTACGGTTTTCGTACGCTGGGAACCATTTTTGACCTTTGATTTCACCTTTACGAACGAATGGACCTGCTTCCATGAAGGTATGGATTTCATCACCAGTACGGTCCATGAAACCTGTATTAATGAAGATGGTACGATCTTTAGCTTGTGCGATACAGTTCTTCAAGTTGACAGATGTACGGCGCTCTTCATCCATAATCCCGATTTTAAGTGTTTTCGCAGGTAAACCAAGCGCCTGTTCAGCACGTTCAAACAGTTCAACCGCAAATGCAACTTCTTCCGGACCGTGCATTTTTGGCTTAACGATGTACATAGAACCGGTACGTGAGTTCTTGATCGTGTTCTCACCACGGATATCAGCCACAGAAAGCAATGGAGTGACCAATGCATCCATAATGCCTTCATAAATTTCTTCGCCATCTACAAGGATCGCCGGGTTTGTCATCAAGTGACCAACGTTACGAAGCAGCATCAATGAACGACCATGAACCTTGGTCTCACCGCCTTCAACATTTTTGAAAGTACGGTCAGCATTGAGTTTACGGGTAATGGTCTTGCCATTTTTCTCGATAGACTCTTCAAGCGTACCTTTCATCAAGCCTAACCAGTTACGGTAGCCTTCTACTTTTTCTTCAGCATCAACTGCTGCAACAGAGTCCTCCAAGTCTTGGATTGTTGTTACGGCTGCTTCAAGCACAACGTCTTTTACGCCTGCAGCATCTGTTTGGCCAATTGGGCTGTTTGCATCAATCTGGATGATCGCATGCAGGCCGTTATTTTTCAGTACGATTTCAGTCGGTGCAGAAGCTTCGCCATTGTAACCAACGAATTTAGAGCTATCCGCAACAGTTGTGGTAGAGCCGTCTTTCAGCGTTACAACCAGTGCATTACCTTCAACTGCATATTTGGTTGCATCAGCATGTGAACCTTGTGCCAGCGGGAATGTTTCATTTAAGAAGTTTTTCGCGAATGCGATAACTTTCTCACCACGTTTCGGGTTATAGCCTTTACCTTTTTCAGCACCATCTTCTTCAGAGATCACGTCGAAGCCGTATAAAGCGTCGTATAAAGAACCCCAGCGTGCATTCGCTGCGTTCAGGCAGTAACGTGCATTACGTACTGGAACTACCAGCTGTGGGCCAGCCAATAGTGCAATCTCTTCGTCTACATTTTCAGTGCTGATCTGGAAATCCTCTACTTCTGGTAATAAGTAGCCAATTTCAGTCAAGAAAGCTTTGTAAGCTTGTAATTCAAATGTGTTATTGCGATGCCATTCATCAATTTTAGCTTGAATATCATCACGCTTAGCCAAAAGTGCTTTGTTTTTAGGGCTAAGATCAACAACGACTTGTTCAAAGTTCTTCCAGTATGTTTCGCTGTCCAAACCAGAACCTGGTAGTGCTTCATTTTCGATAAAATCGTAAAGTTCTTTAGCAATCGCTAACTTGCCTTTTTGAATACGTGCAGTCATTGTCTTTCCTGATATTGCTACTTTTTATACAAGAGATTCTAGTATACCGATTAAAATCTAGCTGAATAGTACTATCACACCGCAAAATAATGAGCATTTTTCTAATAAGAATACCCTCATATTCTTATTAAATGATGTCACACACGATGCAATATCATCCTGCTAAATACCCTCATGACAGTGTATAAAGTTTTTGAAATGTAGAAATTAGACTTAAGTTCAGATTTTTGAATAAAAGTTGTCCGTTCTTTTTATACAAGGTCATATTTAGATCAAGATTAAGCCATGTTTGTGTGAACTTGTCGATCTTTGATGTAATGAAATGCATAAAAAAGCGCCGGTCATAACCGGCGCTTTTTGTATTTATTCAGGCTCGCTTGAAGCTATTTTCTCGATCTGGCGATGTTCAGAATGCAGATATTCATCTGATTGCATCTCTAGCAAACGTGAACGAGTCCGTTCAATTTCAAAAGCCAGTCGCTCACCTTTATAAAGATCAACGATATTATCTTCCGAAGTTAGCAGCAATTTGACTCCACGGTCATAAAATTCATCGACCAGATAAATGAAACGACGTGTGGCATCATTCAGGAAATCGGTTAAATGCGGCACATTGCTGACCAATACCGTATTGTAAATATTCGCAATTTCAATGAAGTCAGCTGGGCTACGCGGTTTTAGACATAGTTCAGAGAACTCACACCACAAGACATCTTCAGTATGAGCCACAGTTTCAACAATGCGGTTATTGATGATGATTGGTTCTTGAGAAGAGGTTTGGGTTTGAGTCAGTGCGGTATAGCGATGTGCCAACCAGTTTTTATTATCATGCGTTAGTGGATATTTGAATAATTGCGCCTGCTTTAAGACACGTAAACGGTAATCCACACCAGCATCTACATTCAGAATGACACAGTTTTTCTTGACCATTTCAATGGTTGGCAGAAAACGGTCACGGTGAATCCCGTTTTTATATAAACCATCCGGTGCAATGTTCGAAGTCGCTACTAGCGTAATGCCACGTTCAAACAGCTTCTGGAACAGATCACTCAGAATCATGGCATCTGTCACGTTAGATACAAAAAATTCATCAAAGCAGATCACCACAGCATCTTTATAAATCTGATCCGCTACGAGATCCAGCGGATTACGCTGACCTGAAAGCTTGTTTAACTCACGATGCACATGCTGCATAAAATGGTGAAAGTGCATACGGGTTTTGCGGCGAAATGGAATCGACTCATAAAACTGATCCATGAGCCAGGTCTTGCCACGACCTACTCCGCCCCACATGTATACACCCTTCGGCGAAGTCTGACGGCGGAAACGGCGAAAGGCTTTCTTAGACGCTTTAAAGCGCTGAATTAATTCCAGCCAGGTACGATTTAGCTCATGTACTGCCATGGCCTGTGCATCATCAGGCATAAACTGTCCTGAAGACAAAGCCTGTGCATAACGTTCTGCAGGAGAGATCGGACTAAAAGCGGTGCTGTGCTGTGAATTAAAATCGGACATAGGTTTCGTACTATTCAGGATCTGTTTAATTATAGCGGAGTTTAGAACGCACACTATAACACTTTGGCATTAACTAACTTAGGCTATTTTATATATTGCCGAGGACTTTGCCCAAACCAACGCTTAAAGGCATGGTTAAAAGCAGCCGGTTCGGAATAACCCAATAACTCTGCAATCATTTCAATCGAATACTGTTTATATTCAATGAGTCGCAAAGCTTTATCTTTAATAATCTCTTCGCGAATCTGTTTATAACTGGTATCGAACTGCTGTAATTGATGGCGTAAAGTACGTTCTGGAATATTCAGAGCCTGAGCCGTTTCAGCCATACTCGGCATCAAACCGGTTTGCAGCTCCAGATAATCCTGTACTCGCTGTACCACAGTCGGGACATCAGCATCTTCCGCCAGACGTTCCAGTTCAGCCAGACACTTTGCTTCATAGACTGCAAAGGTCTCCGCATCTGCTGAAGGAATCCGGATATCCAAAATGGCCTCATCAAACCAGAATGCAGCTCTTGCAGCACCCAACTGTACCTGTGTTCCATAATAATCATGATAGATTTTCTGGGTAGCAGGTTGTTCCGGTGCGGCGAAAGGCAGTTCAATCTGCAAGTCAGGCTTGGACAAACCCATCATCTTGTAAATATCGCGAATGAACTTGAAAGTACCTGAAATCTCAGCTTGCGCGACCAGCATTCCCAGATGATCTTCCGTTTTCTTGGGATAATAGCAAAGCGCACTGCGGTACTCACTTTGCTCCACTCCCAACTGACCGGTAAGATGCGTCAATTGCTGAAAACGAATCACCTGATGCATCGCATCACGTACGGTTGGACTGGTCACCAGCAACATCAGCAAAGGCCCATAACCTGCCAAAGCATAATGCTGGCCGATCAATAAACCCTGTTCTGGCTGGATATCCTGACCCACCACCTTGAGCACATCATATTCCACGCTTGGGTGAATAATTGAAGTCGGATCAAGCGCATCAATACGCAAGCCGATATTTTGCAGTTTTTGATCGACCTCTATGCCAGCCTTGCGCATGCCCTGGATCAGATACATCAGACTGAGAACAGAACGTTTCATAACCATACAAATACAATGTGATAGCTCTAGTTGTACTATAAAAATAAACCGTCGGCTATTGCCGTTTAGATCAATTTTATATCTAATAGCCAGTTAATAAATCAAGATAATTATCCATTATTAAAATAAGCAAGGAATGCGAAGATACTGGACAATACAAGCCCTACCCACAATCATCCTTATACCAAAGTGGCCATTATCGGTGCCGGTTTTGGCGGGATAGCGATGGCAATACGTTTACAGCAGCAAGGCATCCATGATTTTATTATTATAGAAAAAGATAGCGATTTTGGTGGAACCTGGCGCGATAATCAGTATCCGGGAGCGGCCTGTGATGTGCAATCACACATGTATTCCCTTTCTTTTGCCCCCAAAACTGACTGGTCAAAACGCTATGCCGAAGCACCGGAAATTTTTAGCTATATTCAAGATTTAGTCAGTGATTATAATCTTCGGGCTTTTGCTCGGCTGAATACCGAAGTACTTGGGGTTCATTACCAGCAAGACCGATGCTTATGGCAAATCCATCTGCATGATCAAAGCATTCTGGAAGCCCAGTTTGTAGTATTTGCCTCTGGTCCTTTACATGTTCCTCAAATTCCTCATATTACGGGCATTGAAAAATTTAAGGGTAAAATCTTTCACTCTTCTCACTGGGATCATCATTATGATCTCAAGGGAAAAAATGTTGCATCGATTGGGACTGGTGGCAGTGCAATTCAATATATCCCTGAAATTGCACCCGAATGCAAACAGCTCTATGTCTTGCAACGTACTGCGGCTTGGGTTATTCCACGGGATGAGCGCCTATATCATGACCTGGAAAAAAAGCTATTTTCCAAATATGAATGGTTCCGCAAGTTACACCGGATTCGCCTGTACTGGTCCAATGAATCACGCGTGGTGCCTATCGTTAAACCAACTGTCATGAAATATGCTCAGAAACTGGCTGAAGCTTATATTCGCTATCAGGTCAAGGACAAGGAAACTGCCAAGAAGTTAACTCCAGGCTACATCATGGGCTGTAAACGGATTCTGGTGTCTAATCAATATTTCCCTACCTTTAACCGTAAAAATGTGGAACTGGTTACTGAAGGCATTTGTGAAGTGACTGAAAACAGTATTATTACAGTAGATGGTAAAGAACGTCCGATTGACTGCCTGATCTACGGTACCGGATTTATTACTGATCCAAGAATTTATCTGAAAAATTTTGACTGCACTGGCCTGAATGGCATTCACTTAAATGATGTCTGGAAAGATGGTGCCGAAAGCTATTATGGAATCTGTGTGAAAGGTTTTCCGAACCTGTTCCAGTTATTAGGGCCAAATACTGTGCTGGCACATAATTCAGTCCTTTTCATGATTGAAGCGCAAGTAAGTTATATCCTGCAAATGATCGCCCTAGTGGATCAATCACATAGTGATGCAATTGTGGTCAAAGATCAGGTACAGGAAAAATTCAACCAGGATGTCCAACATATGCTGGACAATACGGTCTGGCAATCTGGCTGCGTTAGCTGGTATCAGCAGGAAGGTGGGAAAAATTTTGCCTTATGGCCTACCTATACCTGGAAATACTGGCTCAAAACCAAAACTCTTAATGCAGCAGATTATTATTTTTTAAATAAAGCCAGTTAAAAGCCCTTCACATTCATAGTGCTAGCGATGGCATAATAAAGACTGATTTATCAT
Organism: Acinetobacter sp. YH12249; assembly: GCF_013417475.1. Lineage (NCBI taxonomy): Bacteria > Pseudomonadati > Pseudomonadota > Gammaproteobacteria > Moraxellales > Moraxellaceae > Acinetobacter > Acinetobacter sp. YH12249. The sequence continues at coordinate 80,424 of NZ_VPDX01000004.1, forward strand.
ACTTTTTTATTATGCAATCGCTTTGGTTAGTATCCCAGCTTCTGGTCTGTTTAGTGCTTGGTTTTGTTTTTGCGAAACGGCTTCCTGCTCCCCTCACAAAAATCTGCTTTAAGGTTCTTCCGTATTTTAGTTATATTTTGCTGATTGCCATCGCTTTTGAGTTTTCTGAACTTTTAGCGGAATTACCTCATCCTGCTCAGATTCTAAATACCTCTATTACCATTGCTTTTCTCACCTCTATTGGGGCATTTGGCTGTTGTTATCTGCTCTTTAAATGGGCAGATTTCCAGCCTTCTTCTGGACGGGTATCCACTGAGCTAGTGATTAAATCACTGGTCAATATCAGTTATGCGTTCTTTGCCTTAGCCGCTGGATACTTGCTGCATTATAGTTTCACTCAAATAGGGCTTTCTGTTCAGATCAGCACTTGGCATTTATTACTGGTCTTTATGTTTCTAATTGGACTGGATCTCGCCTACTCACCACTTGATCGCTCATGGTTGAACTGGAAAATCCTGCTGGTTCCGACAGGTTGTATTGCTGGTTCATGCGTGGCAGCAATTGCCTATTCTTTCTGGAATCCAGATATTCATTTAAAAGACCTGATTATGTTGTCGCAAGGTTATGGTTTTTATTCCATGTCGGGTGTTGTCGTCACAGAACTGAAAAATGCAGAACTGGGCAGTATTGCCCTGATGAATGACCTGTTTCGGGAAATTTTTGCGATTTTACTGATGTATTGTGCCGGCTGGCGTTACCCAAGATCAGCAATTTCTGCTGCAGGGGCGACTGCGATGGATGTGACTTTACCCATGGTCAAACAGGCCTGTGGCAATGATTTTATTCCACATGCCATGGTGAGCGGTTTTATTTTATCTGTATTGGCGCCAGTAGCGGTAAGTGTGTTGGCGGTAATTTAAAAATCCCTCCCGACCTCCCTTTTTTAAAGGGAGGAGAAGTCCCCCTTTCATAAAGGGGGATTTAGGGGGATTCAATTAGAAATAAAATAAACTACGGAATATTAAAAATTCAAATCAACCCTACTCAATGAATCTCCTACTGTCTCCATCATCTCTGAAGCGAGTTCTACAATATCTATGCTATCAAGGCCTGACATCCAGTCCCATGAACCCGACTGTGCCTGTTGTTTATATTTTTCTTGCTGTTCGAATTGATCTGCTATTTTTTCCATCTCCAGCCTTTGTTCTAGCATCTTTTGTTCTGGTGTCTTTATTATTCTCATTTGAAATTCCTTTTTATTTTTATACAGCTTTTCTCAATGTATAAAAAAAGCCTTTCATATGAAAGGCTTTTTATCGGGTAGTAGAAATTACAATGTTGCCAAAATATCTTTTAGGGTTTGACGAGGATTTTCAGATTTGGTAATTGGACGACCAATCACCAGATGTGTTGAGCCATCCAGCATTGCCTGTTTTGGTGTCACAATACGTTTTTGATCATCTGCATTTGAACCTTCAGGACGAATCCCAGGAGTGACCAGTGCAAAGTCTTGTCCAATGCTTTCACGCAGCATTTTCGCTTCTTGTGCGGAACAGACTACCCCATCTAGGCCACTATCTTTGGTGAGTTGAGCCAGACGCTTTACATGTTCATTAGGCTCGATATCTAAGCCAATATCTTTCAGGTCTTCACGCCCCATTGAAGTCAACACAGTTACCGCAATGAGTTGAGTCTTATAGTTACCTGCTTTTAAACGCTCAACACAGATCTCCATCATTTTACGACCACCTGAAGCGTGGACATTGACCATCCACACGCCCAAGTCTGCCGCAGCACATACCGCTTGTGCAGTGGTATTCGGAATATCATGGAACTTCAGATCTAAAAACACGTCAAAACCTTTGTCTTGAAGTGCTTTTACAATGATAGGACCTTCATGAGTAAATAACTCTTTGCCCACCTTTACTCGACATAAGGCAGGATCGAGCTGCTCTGCAATCGTTAAGGCATCAAATTGACTTTTAGCATCCAGTGCAACGATGATACTCATGAGAAGACCCTTCAAATTGACAAAATTAAACCATTATACGGACTAGCCCTATAACAACCAAGAATATTTTCGCAAAAATGATTTTTTGATTCAAATTAAGTCATTTATTTATATAATTTTTATATATTTTTTCTAAATATAATTTAACAATAAAAAAACGCCTTAGAAGCTAAGCTAAAAGGCGTTTAATCAAAACAGGCGAAGTAAAAAAATCAGTAGATTACTTCGACTTCTCATTTTTGTCTAAAGCGGTGCCGATGGCCTGTCATTAGAATTAATATCTAATACTGTTTTCTCATGTCGTGTATGAGCTGCCGCTTCTGCTGCCATCATCTTAGCAGTATTCAACTGTTCCTTACGTAGATGCTCAATATCTTTACGTAGTCGTTTAATTTCCCAATTGCTCTGAAAAACGCGGAAAACCTGCACACCGAGTAACAAGCCAACCACTATTCCTAAGGAAAGAGTCAAAAGGAGCAATAACCCTAAGCGCATTGCAGGAACTTGAGTAAATAACAAGTCCACGGAGACCTCAGTCCCGTTTTGCAACACCAAAGCTAATGAATAGCCAAAGACGAGCAATAAAAGAATGACCAGAACGTAACGCATGAACACCCCGTAAATATCTTGTTTATTTGTTTGCAGATTCGTTTACTGCATCACGAAGTGCTTTACCTGGCTTAAAGTGTGGAACAGCTTTTGCTGCAACTTCAACAGATTTACCTGTTTTAGGATTACGACCCACGCGAGGCTCACGATGATGCAATGCAAAGCTGCCAAACCCGCGAATCTCAATACGGTTATCAGATGATAAAGCTTCAATCATTTGATCAATCATAATTTTAACTGCTTCTTCCACTAAAGGTTCAGCCAAATGCGGATTCTTTAGCGCGATGCGCTCTATTAAGTCAGACTTATTAAGTGCTTCAGTAGTCATCTGCGACCTCTTTAATTATCAAGCTACTCGGGATCTATTTTCCGATAATAACCTGTTTAAATACAAAACGGTAGCGCAATAATTAAATACTACGCTACCGTTTACAGTATTTGTGTAAAAAGTATTACTTAACTTACATTAACAATACAATTCACCATCTACTCTTAGTGATTCATTTGCGCTTTGATCAAGTCACCAATAGTTTTAGGACCATTGTCTTGACCAGCAGCAGCTGTTTTCAGATTTGCAACAGCTTCTTTCTCTTCAGCTTCGTCTTTCGCTTTGATAGACAAGTTGATAGAGCGAGATTTACGATCTACATTGATGATCTTAGCTTCAACTTCTTGACCAACTTCAAGGAATTTAGTCGCATCTTCAACGCGGTCGCGGTTGATTTCAGATGCTTTAAGAGTTGCTTCAACTTCATCAGCTAACTTAACAGTAGCGCCTTTAGCGTCAACTGCAGTTACAGTACCTTTAACAAGCGCACCGCGTTCGTTAGCAGCTAAGAAATCGTTGAACGGATCGCTGTTCAATTGTTTGATACCAAGGCTGATACGGTTGCCTTCAGCATCTACAGACAGGATAACTGCTTCAACAGTGTCACCTTTCTTGTAACGACGGATCGCTTCTTCGCCTTGTTCGTTCCAAGAGATGTCAGACAAGTGAACTAGACCATCGATACCGCCTGGTAGACCGATGAAGATACCGAAGTCAGTGATTGACTTGATAGTACCTGAAACTTTTTCACCTTTGTCGTGGTTCTTAGCAAACTCTTCCCATGGGTTAGCACGAGTTTGTTTAATACCAAGAGAAATACGACGACGCTCTTCGTCTACTTCAAGAACCATAACATCAACTTCGTCACCGATCTGAACTACTTTAGATGGGTGGATGTTTTTGTTAGTGTGGTCCATTTCTGAAACGTGTACTAAGCCTTCAACGCCTTCAGCGATTTCTGCGAAACAGCCGTAGTCAGTCAGGTTAGTTACGCGAGCTTTAACGATAGAACCTTTAGGGTAACGGCTCATAATCGCTAACCATGGATCTTCGCCTAATTGTTTAAGGCCTAAAGATACGCGGTTACGTTCGCGGTCGAATTTAAGTACTTTAACAGTAACTTCTTGACCCACTTCAACAACTTCTGATGGGTGCTTGATACGTTTCCAAGCCATATCAGTGATGTGAAGAAGACCGTCGATACCGCCAAGGTCAACGAATGCACCGTAGTCAGTAAGGTTTTTAATAGTACCAGTAACTGTTTGACCTTCTTCAAGCTGAGCAAGAAGCGCTTCACGGTCAGCTGAAGATTCAGCTTCCATAACAGCACGACGTGAAACAACAACGTTGTTACGTTTAGCGTCAAGTTTGATTACTTTGAATTCTAACTCTTTACCTTCCAAGTGAGTAGTATCACGGATAGGACGAGTATCAACTAAAGAACCTGGAAGGAACGCACGAACTGGACCGATGTCAACAGTGAAACCGCCTTTAACTTTACCAGAGATAACACCAGTAACGATTTCGCCGTCTTCAAAGATTTTTTCAAGTTTAGTCCAAGTCTCAGCGCGTTTAGCTTTTTCGCGAGAAAGAACTGTTTGACCCATACCGTTGTCAAGTGCTTCAACAACTACGTCTACAGTGTCGCCAACTTGAACTTCAAGTTCGCGCTGTTCATTTAAGAACTCAGCACGGTCAACAACGCCTTCAGATTTAAGGCCAGTGTCAACAGTTACCCAATCAGAGTCGATGCTTACTACAACGCCTTGGATGACTGCACCCTTTTCAACGTTGAGGTTTAATTCGCTTTCTTCAAAGAGGGCTGCAAAAGATTCGGTCATGATATATCCGATAAAGTCAGCGGTCTTGGATCAGACAAGGCCGGTTTAATTAAGCATCTACATAGTCCATATAAAACTGATCAAGCTATGCGTCTGCTGAAATAATAGGGTTATTGAGCTAATTGCTGATCCACATATGTGGTCATCAGCTTGAATACTTCATCGATATTCAGATCTGAACTGTCGATAATGTACGCATCAGCAGCAGGTTTGAGCGGAGCGACAGTGCGTTCCATATCTCGTTTATCCCGTGCTTCGATATTAGCTAAAATGTCGTTTATTTTAACATCCAGCCCCATACCCTGCAACTGCTTTACACGTCTTTGCGCGCGGGATTCAGCCGAAGCTGTCAAATAAATCTTGGCTTGTGCCTCTGGGAAGATACTGGTCGCCATATCGCGGCCATCTGCCACCAGACCAGGAGCTTGAGCAAAAGCATGCTGACGGGCTACCAAAGCGGTTCTAAGTTCAGGAATTGCAGCAACTTTTGAAGCATACTCACCCACCCGTTCGGTACGGATAGTTTGGGAGACATCTTCACCATTCAGCCATACCTGAACACCTGATTCAGTGCTGACAAATTGGATATCCAAATTTGTTGCAATTTGTACGCATTCAGCCAGTTTAGTATCCAGTTCATCGAGTAAATTATGGTGATGCAATGACAGTCCTAATAAACGATACAAAGCCCCTGAATCCAGTAAATGAAAATGGTAATGTGCTGCAAGTTTTGCAGCCAGTGTGCCTTTGCCAGATCCACTTGGACCATCAATGGTAATAATTTGAACTGTCATTACTTTCCCGTTATTTATACAGATTTTGCAAGTTTTGCGAGGCCTAGTTTAATCCCTGTCTTGAGCTGTGCAAGAATTAATTTACTGACAAATGGAAGACGTGCCTGCAATTCTATCGTATAAGTCACCAGACTTTTGTTATCGTCCAATGCTTCAAACTCAATAATACCCAAATGATGTTTAATCAAAGGATTCTTTACGATCTTGTATTCAATACGGGAGTTCGGCTCTAGCAAGGTAATTTGCTCTTTTAGCGGCTTGACTGGACCTAAACCCATGCTACGCACAGAACCCACACCATCTGGGCGCTCAGGGTCTGCCGAATCCTTAATCCGTTCCACCTGCATTGGTGCAAAAGCCACGTTATAAGCATCGTGTTTAGACAGCAATTCAAAAACCTTATCAATCGCTGCTGGGAATTCTTTTTTTACCTGAATCGCATTTTTCATTTTTCTTTTTCCTGAAAATAAATGATTTTAAAGTGAGCAAAGTTTAACGAATTAGATTCGATTTATTTATGAGCATTCAGTAATTTTTCTTGCAATTTCAGCTGGCGTTTTTGTTCACGACGCAACTTGAAAAATGCACTCAACTGCTCAGCACACTGCTGCTGCATACAACCCGAGTCAAATAGAAATACATGATTATAGTAGCCAGTCTCAAAAAGCTTACGTGCACTCACCAAAGAACCTGCTTTGGGCTCATTTGTACCAAAAACGACCCGTGAAATACGCGAATGCACCAATGCACCTACACACATGGTGCACGGTTCCAGAGTTACATAGAGGACAGCATCTTCAGGCAGGCGGTAATTTTTCAGGTTCTGACAGGCTTCACGTAATGCTACGATTTCAGCATGGGCAGTCGGATCATTTAAAGAAATAGGCGCATTGTAGCCACGGCCAATGACCTGATTTTGACTGACAATCACCGCACCCACAGGAATTTCACCGTGCTCAGCAGCAAGTGCAGCCTGCTCATAAGCAAGCTGCATCCAGTACTCATCGGTAAATTGTGTTTCGGACATTCAGATTTAAATCACACCATAGTGCTTGAGTAGCTCATTCCAGCTTTCAATAGTGGTTACTGGTGGATTCTGAGATAAAATACCTTTCAGGCTTAAATCATTGCCTTTTTGCCATTCTGGAGATAGATCTTTATCGACCAGACGTGCACGTACGCCTTCCACAAAATCAGGATGACGAATTTTCCAATCTGAAATCTGGGTTTCCAGTTCAAAAATTTCATTCCAGGAATGAACCTGTTTACCCCATTGCCATAATAACCAGCTTAAAGCTGCGGTTGCAGGAGAACCTTTTTGCAGGTTTTCACTGGCCTGACGCAACCAGTCACTGCGCGCATCACTTAAACCAATAATCGATTCATAATCGTGCTCGAAGTTTACGCCACGACATACACTATGGATTACATCTAGTGAGTTTTGCAGAGGACCCGGGCCTACCGGACGATGCATACTATTCAAGGTGTCATCAATCGCACGGAAATCCCCAGCTGGATAATGTTCCCAGTCTATATTTACGACCTTATCTAATACTGAATCACGCTGTGCATCACAGATATGAGTCGCCCAGCCAATACCGTAAGCACCCGCAGCAGTCATAATGGAACCCGTTAAACCTGTAAACAGGCCAATCGCTCCACGGTCTGCTAGGAAGCGGGTCGCACCCACATCTGGATATAAACCAATATTAATCTCAGGCATGGCCAGACGTGAATACGGCGTCACCAAGCGAAATGGAGCCGCCATAAACAGGCCTAAACCACCACCCATAACATAACCTTCACCCCACACCAATACCGGCTTGGCATAGTTATGCAGCAATAGATCTAGCGCATATTCCTGTTCAAAAAACTTATTAGCGGTTGCCACTTCATCATTAATTACTAACTGACGCAGCTTACGTACATCGCCACCGGCACAAAATGCTTTCGGGGTAGTTGAATCCAGCCAGATCGCTTTTACACTGTCATCTGTATGAAAGTCCTGAAAAACTTCCAGTAGTGCAGAAACCAGAGATTCATCTAAAGCGTGTAATGATTTTGGACGATTCAGGCGTACAATGCGCCAGCCATTGTTGGCTTGTTCAACAATCAGGTCCGGATGGTAAGGTTTAGTTACAGGAGAATAAGTCATGCGTCCAGCTGCCAATCTATAGGCTCAATGCCATGTTGTTTGAGATAATTATTCGTTTTCGAAAAAACTTTACAACCAAAAAAACCACCCCGGTTTGCTGACAAAGGCGAAGGATGTGCTGCCTTTAAGACCAGGTGTTTATTTTGATCAATGCGCTGTCCTTTACGCTGTGCGTATGCGCCCCAAAGAATAAAAACGATATGTTCACGTTGTTCATTCAATACATCAATGACGTGATCTGTGAATTCTTCCCAACCACGTTTCTGATGTGAAGTTGGCTGTGCTGCCTCTACGGTCAGTACAGCGTTGAGCAGAAGTACACCCTGTTCCGCCCAATGAGTTAAATCACCATGTTTAGGGATTTTTACGCCTAAATCATTATGTAACTCATGAAAAATATTACGTAAAGATGGAGGTAATGCAACCCCTTTTTGCACCGAGAAGCTTAAACCATGCGCCTGATTCGGACCATGATAAGGATCCTGACCAATAATCACCACTTTAACCCGGTCTAATGGCGTCGTATTCAAAGCATTAAAAATCAGGTGATTCGGTGGATAAATCACCTTGTCTGCTTTTTTTTCTTCAATTAAAAACGTTTTTAACGCATCCATTTTTGGACTCAATAAAAACTCACTGAGTCCATATTTCCAGCTGTCATCTAACTGAACTTTATTCAGTTTCGCAATTTGCTGTTCATTTAAAGACATGCTTCAATCCTAAATCTATGTCAGTCTGCGTTTATATTCGAATTTTTAAGGCTGGACTTGCAGATCCACAGCCGGATTATGAAATGGAAGACCCTGTTTCAGTTTCGCAAACATCTCTGGATCTGTCCACTCTGCCCGCACCTGCTCCGAGAATTCAATCTGTTCCAGGCTAAGTGGACCCATCTGTTCATTCTGGATATCTTCCAAGAAGCTTTGCGCATAGCCGGTATCAGTTTCATGAACAATCACAGAATAAACTTCAACATCCCCTTCACCATTCTGAGTAATGGTGGATGCCAATACCTGTTGAGCCAGGAAGAAGAAAATACGTGAAAACTGTTCTGCAGATGGCGAGACCGGCAAAGATACCCAGCGTGCACTAAAATTCTTACATGCCTGAATATATTCAGGATCATCTTTTTGCCAGAAGCAGATCGCATGGTCAAAAGAATCAAAGAAATCCTTAATCACCCCTTTGAGCAGACCAAAATCATATACCATCTGACCATGATCCAACTTCGACGCTTTCAGCAATAACTCGACTTTATAACTGTGACCATGGATCGAACGTTTGCAGCGATCCGAGGTGCAGTTACGCACAATATGAGCATTTTCAAACTTAAATAACTTACGAATTAACATATGCCGTAATGTCGTCAAAAAATAGGTGAATTAATTTCAATTATAAAGCAAAAGTAAACCTATGAGGATTAATTTTGCAGTTCGTCATGATAGGGAAAAGGGATTAAAGCGAAAACAGATTAAATTCAAGAAATGAGAGCATCCTTAAATGGCGGTATTTTAAAAAGGCGCCATGCTTCGATAGGCAATATAAACCTTCTTGTCCTGCCGCACCAGATCACTACTAAACTGACGTTTACGTTCACTCAGCATCACTTCGATACGTGCTTTAAAGTGATTGGATTGCACTCCAAGCAGGTTATTAAACAGGTTGTGTTTGGCTGCATCCACCTGAGCAAATGGTTCTAGTGTCCAGAGATCAGCCACATTGGAAAAATATTCCAGATTTGCCTGACGGCGATCCAGCAATTGCTGCACGGCATTCACATCCAGCTTTTCATCCATGCTCGCCAAAAGAAATGCAGATGCGGTATTAATATTGACCGTAGTATCTGCTACAGGCGCAGTACTTAGATAAGGTGCAATTAGTTTGTACTTGTTTTCTTCAAAGCCTCGTACCAGTTTCAGCTCTTCAACGCTATGAAATTTGGCATTCGAAGGTAGAGAACCATTCGGCAAGCCCTGATAATAATTGGATTCTGCGCCCATTGGTCCACTTGGCATTTCATCTTCATCCTGCCAGTCGATCACGGCTTCACTCAACTGCTCTGGCAATCCAGCACGTTTTAATATCAGCTCAAACCAGGCTTTAGCATTTTCATTCACCGTGCCTTCTGCTGTAATCAGGCTATTTAAATTAAACTTACCCGACTCATCTTGCAGTATTCCCGAGACATAACCATCTTCAACCGGAAAAGCCGGTATCGGCTGCGCCCAGGTTTCATTTAAATGATCAACTTCTGCTGCATTCTCTGCGTCATCGACCAGCAATTCAGAAAAAAACGCTTCAGCACTTTTGGCATACATCAAAGACTGGTTTTGTCGCATTAAATAAGCGGTACTTTCAACAGTTGCAGCCTGACGTTTAGCAATAGCCGCAGCCAAAATAGTTGCAAGCGCCACCATCACTAGAATGGTAATCAGAGCAATCCCCCTCTGCTGTTTGATCATCATTGCTTTGTTCATCTGCATTTTATTATTCTTTGTCAGGTTAACTTTTGGGTTTCAAGCAGGAAATCTGTATTCAATAAACTGAAAATCCACTCATAACTGACCCCATTAACCATTAAGTTAATTTTAATGCCTTTGGGTAAACGCTGTTTTTGCTCAATCTGATTTAAATCAAAAGATGAGTCTGGCCATTGGGTCATTTCATTTGGATTAAGTACTACGATCTGAAACTGCTCAATATCGGACAACAACACACTGGATTCAGGTTGATCACGCCCGGTCTGGTTTAAATTCCGGTATTTCAGGCGATAGAGTTTTTGTTCATCTGCCCGGTACTGATATTCAACCCGTTCATCTGGAGAAATCCCCTCTTCTAGAGGATCGGTGACCCCAGTCTTACTAAAGTTAAAACGTCCGTTTTGCAAAACCAGTGCCGGCTGAATATCACCATTAATATTGGCCGTTAAAGGCACCGCCTGTACAGTATCACGTAAGATCTGCTGATATGTATCTTGCAACTGACTTAAGCGCTGTTCATGCACCGCATTACGGTCTTTGGTTTGCACAATATAATCAAATACTTTCCAGCCGAGAGCAGATAGTACGGCGAAAATAGCAATAGCAACCAGTAGTTCGACCAGCGTAAATCCCTTAGACTTCATGGCGCTTCATTCATCCGGTGATTAAAGAACATCAAGCTGCTAATTCCATTTTCTGCCTGACCGGTTTCAGTGTTGACCAGACTCACCTGTAATTCAATGCGTTGTACATTAGGACTTACGGTAGGCTCACTGCGCTTATCGATTTGCCAGGTTTCGCCCTGTTGAGTGAGTTGTTTAGATTCTGTACCAGTAAGCCACTGCTGATTGATTTCCATTAGTGCTACTTCATTCAAGGCAACAAACTGGGCTTGGGTTCTCAAAATGGCATTCGAAGTCGATTGGGTATATTGCATAGCAACTTTAGTCAGGGTCATGGCTGCTGTGGCAAAGATCGCCAGCGCGACCATCACTTCCAGCAAGGTAAATCCTGAGGCACGATTAAGTCGAGTAATACTCGACCTGAGCGGCATTGTCGCGCAAGAAAGTCCGAAAGCTATGCTTGAGGAGCCGCGATGAGTGAAATGCTGTTTCACCGCTGCGCAAGACGAAGAGCTATGCCCGGAGTGCGCACGATCAGCATTTGACTTAAATGGCTTGATTACATCAGCCCCGGCACTCTGCTTGAAAACCCTAGCTTTCATGGACTTTACCCAAGTGATCAATTTCAATCGGATTGCCCACTTCACGATCTTCCAAATAGAACTGGATTCTGACCGGTTTAACTTCACCATTGCCTAACCAGATCAGCTTGGGTGCATTAACTTCAGTAAGATCCCGATTTTGGGCATTATTATAACGCTGCTCTAAAGGCTGAATTCGGAAAGACGCCTGCTCCGGTAAACTGCGCAGATTAAACTCCACATAATTTTGCCATTTCTGCTGATTTAAAGTCGATTCTGCCTGATTAGGTGAACGATATTCCACGATCCCGTAGCGAAACGGTGAAACATCAGTGGCAGCCTGAACATCAAGCGCAAGAATACGGGATTGATCATTAGCTTCCCGCAAGATTCTTTGCAAATCCAGTAACAGGACTTCTCGTGCCTGCATTGCCTTGCGCTGATCTACTCCACCAATATTCAATACAACTAGTGATGCCATAATACTCATAATCACAATCACCACCATCACTTCGATTAGAGTGAATCCACGAATGGAGGCGTGATGTGATCTGATCATAGGCAACTCTTAGGCGAACTGCTCGGCAGGATGGACCTGTTTCGGTAAAGCTAAAGCTTGATCAATAAGGGCAACGCGCAAGGTATCGCGTGAACCGAGATAGCGCTGATAAAAACTGGAGTTCAGAATCGCAGCTGCACCATGGGTCATCGACCAAATTGAGGCCAGATAATCACGCACCGACATGCTGCTATTGATTGAAGCCAAATAGCTTTCAGTCATACGGATAATCAAACGTAAGCGCTGTTTGCGCACCTGATAAAGTTCGCTAAACAGGTGCTGAATTCCAACACCTGTTGTAGAAAGACGTTCTTCAATCTGATGAAAAAGGACAGTACGTTCAGGGTGATGCAGATGATGCAACATAAAGAATGCCAGATGTTCAGGAAAAGCCTTATCACTATCCTGGATCATTTCCAGCAACATGCGCTCATTACGAATAATCAGCAATATGTACAATTCATCTTTACTCTGGAAATGCTTATAAAGAGTGCCTTTGGCCAGATCCAGTTCTGCTGCCAGTGCATCCAGGGTCATCCCTGCTTCACCATTTTCTAGCAGTAACTGTTCTGCAACTTGAAAAATCAAGGTTTCTCTTGCTCGAAACTGAGCCTGACGATCCATCTTCACCCTATAACTCTCTTGTACTCTTATCTAACTTTACTTACTTTGAATTCAGAAGATTCTCAAAGTTCTGCTTTGTGATATAAGCCATTTCTTCTAGCGACTTATCATATACATCGCAAAGCGCTTTGGCTACATAAGGAACGTATTTTGGTTCATTAGATTTGCCACGATATGGCATTGGAGCAAGGTAAGGACTATCCGTTTCGATTAAAACCCGATCAAGTGGAACCTGTTTGGCCACGTCACGCAAATCCTGGGCATTTTTAAAAGAAACAATACCGGAGAAAGACACATAATAACCGCAGTCTAAAACAGCTTTAGCGGTTTCCCAGTCTTCGGTAAAACAGTGCAAAATGCCATGGGTAGATTTCTCTGCACGGATAATATCAACAGTATCGTGCTTGGCAGAACGGGTATGCACGACTACAGGTTTTTTCACAATTTGTGAGGCATGGATATGACGGGCAAAACAGTCTTTTTGCTCGGTAATAAAATCGGTGCTGTGATAATAATCGAGCCCCGTTTCACCCAGCGCCCAGACTTTTTCTGGCTGTGCCAGTTCAACCAGATATTCAGTAGTCGCACGCGCCATCGTTGCCGCATCTTCGCAAGGATGTACACCGACGGTATAACCGACATCAGGATGACGGGCCGCGATTTTAGCCAACTCGATATGATCATCCAGATCCACCGAGATACTCATAAACTTGGATACGCCTGCTTCACGGGCCTGAGCGAGCGCCTGATCCAGATCACCGTTATAAGGTGTTAAATCAAGCAGCGTTAAATGGCAATGAGTATCTACAAACACAATGAGTTCCTACCAAAGGTAAATTAACTACATAGTGTAACTTTTACGTCCATCAGATTTAAGACCCGCAACCAGACGATCTGCTTCATTTTTGAAGAAAACGCCTTTTTCACCGGTGAGCTGAATCCCAAAACCTTGTGGCTTGATGCCATTCTGCTTTTGAGATATCCAGATTACTTTTCCGGTTAATGGAATTTTCTGCGTCTGTTCAGGTAAAGTCGTCAAAACAAAAACTTCTTCACCTAATTTTACTGGCTGCTTGGAAGGAATAAAAAGTCCACCACCTACAACATATGGCATATAACTGGCAAATAGTGTTTCAATATCCGGAATATTAGCCTGAATAATACCGCCCATACGTGGTTGCATCTTGTTTTCCCCTTAAGCTAAAGATTCATCAGCTTGATACACAATTCATCGAGCACCAGATTACTTTGTACGTTCTGCTCAAGATATTGTTTGGCTCGCTGAAAATCCTCATAAATTTTAAAAAGTGTTTCCAATGAATATTGTTCGGCCAATACATTAAAGTCCAGATCAATGTTTTTTACGGCCTGATTTAGCTTGACACAAATTAAATCGGACAACAAGTATTCAAACATTTGACCAAATTCACCAAAACTCAGGCTTTTATTCCATTTGGTCGCAATTGCCATTGGCATATTTTTTTGAATGACCAGTTTTTTCCAGTCTTCCATGAATTCCTGACGTAATGGCAACCAGGAACTTTGTGCAACCTCAATCGCTTGCAAAGGCATCTGATTGGATAAATTCATTAATAGCTGCTGCTGGCTCGAACCTGCTTCAGGTAACTGCGCCTCTACATATTCACTAAATTGCGCTGATGAAATCCGGTCCAAGGCAAAATGCTGTAAACGGCTGCGAATAGTTGCAGGCAATTTCAGATAATGATCCGCAAGCAGAATAATGACAATATTTTCACCCGGTTCTTCCAGAGTTTTCAGCAAGGCATTAGAAGAAGCAATATTTAATGCTTCAGCGGGTTCAATGACAATGACACGCCAGCCATCGACGGTCTGCTGTACAAAAGGCAGAAGATCACGGATCTTTTCAATTTTAATTTTGGCATTCTGTTTTTTATTGTCTTCATCAGTGCTGATATAGACGTAATTCGGATGGGTATCCGCTTTCAGCCACTGACAACTGCCACACTCACCGCATGGCCCCTTAGGCTGACGGTTCAGGCATAAAACCCAGGCCAGAAACTGCTGGGCAAAGGCTTCTTTACCACAGCCTTTTTTTCCATAGAACAATAAACCATGCCCAAGCTTAGGAAAACGCCCGGTTAGCGTATCCCAAACCTGTTGCTGCCATGGATAAATCTGTGCATTGACATCAAGCGGCATGGAGAATTCTCAAATTAAGCAAAAGAAGATGGATCCATCTGGTTCAAGCGATCTAGATCTTCCTGCGTATCGACACCTGGCGGTAAATTGGCTTCTGCCACAGCAATGGCAATACGGTGACCATTTTCCAGTACACGTAACTGTTCTAAAGATTCCAGTTTTTCCAGCACACCCATTTCCCAGGTCACATATTCCTGTAATAGTTTCACGCGGTAAGCATATAAGCCCAAATGGCGATAAGCCTGATCATGCAGTTTCTGTTCAGCCAGCTTGGCACCATCACGGTCATAAGGAATCGTAGCACGACTAAAATACAATGCCTGATTGTGCTTAGACATCACAACCTTAACAATGCTGTCACGCTTGAATTCCTCTAAATGATGGATTGACTCACACAGAGTCGACATTGAGCAAGCTGGTTGATCTTCTAAGAGTTGCGCGACCTGTTTAACTAACTGGGCTGGCAATAAAGGTTCATCACCCTGTACATTCACAATAATGTCATCACTCGCCCAGCCCTTGATTCGAGCTACCTCGCTTAGACGATCGGTACCTGATGGATGATCTGCTGAAGTCAGGACCACATCAACACCTTCAGCACGGCAAACTTCGGCAATACGTTCATCATCTGTTGCCACACACAGGTCATCAAAGCCCTGTACTTTTTTGGCCTGATCCACGACACGCAGAATCATCGGACGACCATGGATTTCCAGCAAAGGTTTACCCGGCAAACGTGAACTGGAGAAGCGTGCAGGAATAACTATATGTTTCATCGTAAATAAACCTTAGGAAATAGAAATACCCTGTTGCTCTAATTGCTGCTGCAATATTGTATAACAGGCAGGTGACAAGACTGCATCGACCGGCACCACCCAGATATCCCGCTGATAATCTGGATACTGTTTGAGTAATGCCATAATTTTAACTGCATCTTTTTCAGTAGTAATGATCGGACTATTGTCATCGAATTGCAGATCTTCAATTTCATAATCATGATGATCTGGAAATTCATGACACTGAAATTGCTGCAGCCCCAGATGTTCTAGTGTTTGATAAAAACGCTGTGGAAAACCGATGCCGACTACTGCATAGAAAGCCGCAGTTGGATCAAAGCTTTTGATAACATCCTGATTTAATAAATACGGCTGAGAGGCTGCAAGATGCATATGCAAAGGCGAAACTGGATTTGCTGCATGTTCAATCACGGTACCTTTTTCCAACCGGGTAACGGGTTCACGCAGATAACCTTCTGGTAAAAGTTTCTGGTTGCCCAAGCCTCGGTTATTATCCAGCACAATCCATTCAATCTGACGATTTAAAGCCCAGTGCTGCAAACCGTCATCACAAATAATTAAATCCAGTGCATGCTTTTCTAGCAGAAGCTCAATGCTCTTTTGACGATTTGGCCCTACAGCCATCGGCACACCAGTCGCTTGGACAATTAAGGCTGGTTCATCACCTACCACTTCAGGCAAGGTATTTAAATCTACATAAGCAGGAAAAGGACCTTTACCACCATAACCTCGACTGATTACACCAATCCGTAGGCCTTTTTCAGTGAGGTAATCCACCAGATGAATCAGTAAAGGTGTTTTACCACTCCCACCTACGGTAATATTTCCAATCACCATTACTGGAATAGGTGCGGTATAGCTTTTTTTAATCCCTTTACGGTAAAGCCAGTGGTTACTGACAAAACCCAAGCGGTAAAGCCAGGACAAAGGACGCAGCACAACCAGCCACTTTGCCTGTGTATTCCAAGCATCCTGAATGATCTGTGCCAAAGCCATGACTTAATGTTCCTCGAAATTACGTTGGTGCAGCTGATAATAAGCACCTTGACGTGCAATCAGCTCAGCATGATTACCCTGCTCTATAATACGACCTTGATCCATCACTACAATGCGGTCGGCATTTTCAATTGTTGATAGACGGTGGGCAATCACAATCGTAGTCCGATCTCGCATCGCCTGATCAAAGGCACGCTGAATAAAGTATTCAGATTCATTATCCAGCGCACTGGTCGCTTCATCCAGAATCAAAATCGGTGCATTTTTCAGAATAGCACGGGCGATCGCAATACGCTGACGCTGACCACCTGACAGATTCAGACCTTGAGCACCTAGTGGCGTATCATAACCTTGTGGCAAGGCCATAATGAAATCATGTGCATAGGCAGCTTTTGCCGCTGCAATGATTTCTTCATCACTCGCATTTTCTAGCTGGCCATAAGCAATATTTTCACGAACAGTACGGTTAAACAGCACTACCTGCTGGTTTACCATCGCGATCTGGGTACGTAAAGCAGTCAACTCATAATCAGTAATCGGTTTTTGATCCAGTAAAATTTGCCCGGATGAAGTTTCCTGATAACGTACCAACAGATTCACCAGCGAGGTTTTACCTGCTCCTGAACGCCCAACCAATGCTACAGTCTCGCCCGCTTTCACTTCTAGGTTAAAGTCATGAATCGCATGGTGACCATCGCCATAAACCAGATTGACATCTTTAAATTGAATGTTGCCTTTTAAGGCATCATTGAGTTTGCCGGTATTATGCTCTTCAGGCATATCTAGCAATTCAAACACAGAATGTGCGGCCGCCATACCACGCTGAATTTTTTCATTCACATCAGTTAATGTCTTGATTGGTCGCGCCAACATGCCAGCAGCTGTAATATAAGCAACAAATTCACCCGCAGTCGTATCTCCCAAAATTTGTGGGCGCAATGCAATATACATTACGATACTGAGTGAAACTGACATGATCAGCTGTACCACTGGACTGTTCAGCTGCTGTACTGCCACCATTTTCAAGCCACGGCGTAGATTTTCCAAAGAATTCTGTTTAAAGCGTTCCTGCTCATAAATCTGACCACCAAAACCTTTGACAATCAGATTGGCATTTACCGTTTCCTGAACCACATGGTTCACATCACCCATAGTGTCCTGAACCTGTTGTGATAGCTTGCGCATCCGTTTTGAAGCTTTACTGATCACAAAACCAATCACGGGTCCAAAGATCAGAATACACATGGTTAAACGCCAGTTGGTATATAAAAGATATCCCAATAAGGCAATTGTGATCAGACCTTGCTGAATGATCGTTCTAAGTGCTTCAGTTGAGGCTGCGGTGAGCTGCTCAACGTTATACATAATTTTGGCCGTAATATGACCGCTGGTATTGTCCAGAAAATATTGCGCAGGCAAACGCAATATTTTGGCAAAGACTTCCTGACGAATATTAAATACCAGATTACGGGAGATGACCGCCGTATAATACCCACCGAGGAATAGACCTAAGCCCCGGAAGAACATCAGTACTACCACTAAGAATGGGAAAAGTAAGGTGAAACCCTGGTCTCTGTTTTGTATCGCCTCAATGATATATTCCAGTAATTTGGCTACAGAAACTTCTGTGGCCGCATTCATAGAAAAACCAAGCAGGACAATTAAGGCTGTGCCCCAAAATGGTTTTAAATAGCTTAAAAGGCGAAGATAGACCTTAAAATCGTGCTTCACTAATAACCTCGAGTTGGTACTTTCGTACTGATGTTGACATTGACAAAGCCAAGTTGCCCTGCAACGTCCATGACACGAATAACATCCTGATGTGTCGCTTTTGCATCAGCGGCAATGACAAACATTAAATCACGACGTTCATTCGAAATCTGTTTAATTGCCGTATTTAAATCTGCTGCATCTTTACTGGCAATAGACTGACCATTCACGGCATAGTGGCCATTGGAATCCACAATCACTTCAATTTTCTGATCAAAATTCTTGGGCGGTACACCTTGCGCATCTGGAAGCGTCAGGTTCATTCGGCTCATCTGGTTAAACGTGGTTGAAAGCAGCAGAAAGACCAAAATAAATAGCAGGCAATCAATCATGGGCGTCAGATTGATATGTACATCTTCCACCTGGTTACGTTTAAATTTCATGCCCCTGCTCCTAACTTGCTTTCTTGATGCGTTCTTCTACATCATCTGAAGCATTTAAATAGAACAGGTTGGCATGAAATAACGTTGCTTGCTGTTCAAGTTCCGCCACATATTCCTGAACCAGACGCTGGAAATAACGATGTGCAAATAAAGCAGGAATAGCAATCAGCATACCCGCTGCTGTCGTGATCAGTGCTTTGGAAATACCGGGCATCATTAAAACCGGGTCACTATTAGTACCGACATCAATCATTAAGAATGATTCGATAATCCCAATGACTGTACCCAGCAAACCGAGTAAAGGCGCTACTGCACTCAAAGTACCCAAAAAATTAATATTCTTTTCCAGATAGCCAATTTCCTGTGAAGCTACCACTTCCATCTGGGCACGAGCATATTGCTCAGACTGGTGATGCGCTTCAAAACCAGCAGTAAATACACGACCCAAAGTACTGTTTTTTAAAGCTGAACTTTGTTGCAACTTTTGCATGGCTTGGTCTGCATTTTGTGCAGGACCCATCAGAAGTGAGTTGGGCAGTACCAGACTCTTTTTTAAACGAATAAAGCGCTCAACTGAAATCGCCAACATAAATATCGAACACAATACCAGCGGCAGCATCAACCAGCCGCCTGCTTTAACCAATTCCCACATCTGATTTATTCCCCAATAAAAACAAATTTTAAATTAATTATTCATTGCCCAGGATTGAAAGAATCCCGTCCAGCTCTTCTAAAGAATGATAGCTAATAACCAGCTTGCCTTTCCCTTGCTTGTTGTAGTCAATTTTAACATCCGCACTAAAGCGCTCAGACAGACGCTGAGTCAACTGCTGAATGTCTGGCGCAATCGCTGCTTTTGGTTTTTCTGTTTTCGGTGCATTGTAGTCGCGTACCAACTGTTCGGTTTGGCGTACTGACAGACTCTTTTCAATGACCATCTCAGCAACTTTAAGCTGATCTTTAGCCTTCAAAGTCAGGATGGCACGTGCATGTCCCATATCCAGCAAGCCTTGCTGCATAAAGTCTTTTACTTCTTCAGCCAGAGTTAGCAGACGCAGTAGATTACTTACTGTAGTACGTGCCTTACCGACGGTATCGGCAATTTCCTGATGGCTTAAACCAAACTCGTCATGGAAACGCTGCAAAGCCATCGCCTGATCAATCGGATTCAGGTCCTGACGCTGAATGTTTTCGATTAAAGCTAATGCAATTGCGACCTGATCATTCAGCTCACGCACAATCGCAGGAACTTCAGTCAGACCTGCTAACTGTGCCGCACGCCAACGACGTTCACCCGCAATAATCTCGTATGGATAGCGTTCATCATCGACCGGACGGATCACAATTGGCTGCATGATGCCATGCTTTTCAATCGATGCGGCCAGTTCCTGCAGATCCTGCTCATTAATATAACGACGTGGCTGATATTCACCACGTTTCAGCAGATTGACATCAATCTGTTTCAACTGACCATGATCAAGACCTTGTGCTTCGAGTTGTAATTTTTCTTTTTGAATTGATCCCAGCAAGGCATCTAAACCACGACCTTTGGCGAGTCCACGTTTCTTGACGGTCATGCTTTACTTCCTTTTTTCACTTTGCTTTTCTTTAATACTTCAGCTGCCAGATTTAAGTAAGCAACTGCACCCTTTGAACTTTTTTCAAAATAAATAACCGGTAGACCATGTGCCGGCGCTTCAGCCAGACGGATATTACGTGGAATCACGGTTTCATAAAGTTTTTTACCAAAATATTGCTCTAACTCTTCTGAAACATCACGGGTCAAGGCATTTCGTGCATCATACATAGTACGCAATACACCCACGATCTGCAGGTCTGGATTAAGTGCCTGCTGAATCCGGTCGATGGTTTGTGTCAGATCAGCCAGACCTTCGAGAGCATAATATTCGCATTGCATCGGAATAATCACGCCATCCACCGCTGCCAGTGCATTTACGGTGATCAGGCTTAAGCTTGGTGCACAATCGACAATGATATAGTCGAATGAGGATTCAATTTCCTGCAAAGCTTCACGCAAAATAAATTCACGGCCTTTTTGCTCAGCAATCGCCAGCTCCACACCAGCCAGGTCACGGTTTGCCCCTAAAACCTTGTATCCAACTTCAGCCTTGGTGATCGCAGTTTCAATCGGCACTTCACCCAGCAATACATCAGTCACTGAATACAGCAGGTCATTTTTCTGAATCCCCGACCCCATGGTCGCGTTACCTTGAGAATCCATATCCACAAGCAAAACGCGTTTTTTTAGCACAGCGAGAGATGCCGCCAAATTTACTGCGGTTGTGGTTTTACCGACACCACCTTTCTGGTTGGCAATCGCAATAATTTGTGCCATGTTGACCCCGATCCTTCAAAAATTTTAAATACGTTTTAATAGAAGTAAATGACGTTGTTCGTCCAAGCGCGGAACCTTCAGTTCAATAATCTGACAGCTAAATTCATCTTTTAATGCTGCCACTTCCTCTTCAGGAATCAAACCTTTCATGGAAGCAATAATACTCTGCTCATGCATATACGGTTTAGACGCATTCACAAAATCTGTCAATGAAGCAAATGCACGACTGGTAATCACATCAAACTGACCCAGCTCATTGATACTGTCTTCATTTTCCACACGGGTTTGTACTGCAATGACATTTTTTAATTTTAGGTCTGCAATAAACTGCTTGAGGAAACGAATTTTTTTACCATTTGAATCCAGTAGTACGCAATCACGCTCAGGCTGACATAAAGCAATGATCATGCCCGGCATACCACCCCCAGTCCCAATGTCGAGCAAACGACCTGCAGGCAAATCCTTCAAAATACTCAGACTGTCAAGCAGATGCTTAACCAGCATTTCTTTAGGATCACGGATTGCAGTCAAATTGTATGCTTTATTCCACAGTACCAAAGCGTCTTGGTACTTGAGTAATAAATTTAAAGCTTCATCCGACAGCTCTAAACCTAAAGCCTGGCTACCCTGCTTTAGTTCTTGAAAAAACGTGTGCATAAACAATCAACGCTCGAAAAAGTTAAGTGGAAGTATACCGTTTTCTCTATATTGGCACAGTAGGGAGTGCTTAGTGAATATTCACTTAAGCAGACTTCCCTTCTCGGATCATTAAATCCAGCGCATTCAAACGCTCAGGCGTTCCCACATCCACCCAAATACCTGTCAATTTAGAAGCAGCAATCTTGTCTTCCAGCATTGCTACTTTTAATAGTGGTGCTAAAGGACGTTTTCCAGCTTCTAAGTCTGCAAACATTTTCGGGTGAATTACTGAAACACCGCTAAAAGTCAGGTTTTCACCCGCCACCTGCTGATCAAAGGTATAAGCCTTGCCGTCAGCAAGTGTGAAATCACCGTTTGGATGCTGTTCCGGGTTTTGTACCAATACCAGATGTGCCAGATTTTCACCCAGCTCAACATTCAATAAAGGTGCAAAGTCCATAGTCGTCCAGACATCGCCATTGACCAAAATGAAAGGCTCATCACCAAGCAGTGGTAAAGCATTAATAATGCCACCGGCTGTTTCCAGACCTTCACCTTCATGTGACCATAAAATCTTGACACCAAACTGTGAACCATCACCCAACGCCTGAGCCAGTTTTTCACCTAACCAAGCCGTATTAATGACAACTTCATTCACGCCCATCGCAGCCAGTTTTTCAATATGCCAGACAATTAGCGGCTTACCACCCACTTCTAGTAAAGGTTTTGGGGTATGCAAAGTTAAAGGACGCATGCGGTTGCCCAAGCCAGCCGCGAGAATCATCGCTTTCATTTAGGCCGCTACCTCGTATGAACCATATTTTGCTTCAAAAGCTGGCATCACTTTTTCATGAATGAACTGCATAAATGGCTGTAATTCAGGATAGTCTTTGGTTTCTTCCAGCAGATACCACATCACACGTGGCAGGTCTTTTAGATAGCCAGATTTACCATCTCGCTCAAACAAGCGGACAAAAATACCTAAAATCTTGATATGGCGCTGAATGGCCATCATATCCGCATCTTTTTTGAACTGTTCGAAATCACGGTCCTGTTTTGCCGCTGCTGGTAACAGGTCATAGAACACTTTAAACCAGCGATACACCCGATCTGCATTCCACTGCACATAGGCATCACGGGTAATCGAAATCAGGTCATAGGTATCAGCACCGATTACTGCATCCTGAAAATCAATCACACCCAGTTCGGTTTCATTTTCGATTTTCATCAGGTTACGGCTATGGAAATCACGATGCACAATGACTTGTGGTTGTGCCAAAGCAGCATTCGCCAGTATCGCAAATGTGCGCTTGATCAGAGCGGACTCTGATTCTGTTGGCTGAATTTTTAGAGCAGGCAGCATCCAGTCAGTCAGCAGCTCCATTTCAGAAATAAGCTTCTCATAAGAATAAGCAGGAAACTGACCTTCTCCAGGAATGGACTGCAGCTGAATCAGCTGTTTAAAACTTTGCTCATAATAGGCATCAACCGTCTGATCATTCAGCAGATTTGATAACAGCACATCACCAAAATCTTCGAGCAGCAAAAAGCCATTTTCCAGGTCTTTGGCCACGATGTGTGGAACACGTACGCCATGGGCATCAAAAAATTCATCAATCGTCACAAAAGGCACACAATCTTCTTTTTCTGGTGGTGCATCCATGAGCATAAATGTTTTATTATTCAGTTTGATTCGTGCATAACGACGAAAACTTGCATCGCCTGCTAAAAAATGTGTTTCAAATTGATCTGAACCGAGTACAGAAGCAATCCAAGATTGTATCAATTGTTCGCGTTGAGTATTCATTTGCAATAAATTCTAGTACAGGCTGAGTTTTTAAAGTGCTAAGTGTAGCTACTTATCAACTTTTTCTCTATGATGCGACAATAATTAATTGCGATAAAAGCATGATTGGTTAATGAGACAAATGAAGCATCACTTTAAAATAAACCCTCTAGCGACTGCGATCTTAACCCTTTTATGTAGTAGCTCGGTCTCAAGCTATGCTGCATCAAATGACTCATCCAATGTAAATGCGGAACAACTCAAACAGCGCATTAATGAGACCTATCCCGGTGAAGCATTCTTCTCACAATATTATGTGGATAAATCTTCACCAGAAGCACAGCAGCGTCAAGGTAAATACCTCAGTTCAGCCTATTGTGAAGGTGCCTGGGTCACTCCAATTGCACCTGATGCACCAACAATTGACCCTGAACAGGCAACTTCAACTATTACTGCAGACTATGGTCATTATAATCCGGCCGGTGATTCCTACTTAGAAGGCAATGTGGTCATTGATCAGGAAGGTCGCCAGATTCGTGCGGAACGCGTGACGATTGATCAGACTCAAACTTATGCTAAGGCAGAAGGTCAAGTCCAATTGGCTCAAGGTGGCTTGATTTCGCAAAGCGATGATATCAATTACAACCTGAAAACCCAGCAAGGTGACTTAAACAACAGTTTCTTCATTGCCGAAGAACAGCATGCGCATGGTCGTGCTGAAAAGATTGCCAAAACCTCTGACGATACGCTTGAACTGGAAAATGCCACCTATTCCACCTGTCCACCTGAACAGAAACCGACCTGGAAAATTCAGGCAGATCAAATCAAGCTGAATCAGGAAACCGGTCGCGGTGAAACCCGTAATACCAAGCTCTATGTGAAAGATGTTCCGGTACTCGCTGTTCCTTATTTTAACTTCCCAATCGATGATCGCCGTACCACTGGGATTCTGACGCCAACTTTCGGATTTACCAATGATGGCGGCCTGGAATTAGGTGTGCCGGTTTATCTCAATTTGGCACCACAATATGATGCGACCATTACGCCACGTTATATTAGTGACCGTGGTGCGATGCTGGATGGCGAGTTTCGTTATCTAACAGAAAACTATGGTGAAGGCCGGATTTGGGGTGGCTACCTGCCATCTGATGAAAGTTATAGCAATAAAGACCGTAAAGACCTGCACTTCCTGCATAACTGGCAAATCAACGATCAGTTCTTAACAAATCTTGAATATAATTACGCATCAGACAAGGACTTTTTTGCCGATCTGGATAATAACCCAGATTCAAAAACAGACCTGAACTTGCGCCGTGCTTGGGAAGTTAATTATAAAAATGGTATCCCCGGCTTAAAAGCTCAATTTAAAGTTGAAGATTTCCAGACGCTTGATCCTGCCGTTCTGGATGAAGACCGCCCTTATGCGCGTTTGCCGCAGCTTTTGGTGAATTATAAGACCGGTAACCCACTGGGTTTACAATACGAATTTAATAACGATACAGCTTATTTCCAGAAAGACATCAGAAATATCGAAAATATTGATACCGGTGATGAAGCCATCTATCAACCAAGTGGTACACGCATCTATAATGATTTCTCGGTACGCTATAATCACTTTACCCCTTGGTCATTCTTCATTCCTCAGGCAACATTACGCAATATCAATACTTTCTATGATCAAGATACTATTGATCGTATTAATAATAATCAAACCAGCTCATCAAGTGAAAATCATTCTATCGTAGTGCCACAATTTACGCTGGACACCGGTTTAATTTTTGAAAAAGATGGTCGCTATTTACAGACCTTGACGCCTCGCCTGTTTTACGCTTATTCACCGTATGAAAATCAGCGCAATCAGCCAAACTTTGACTCTGTCGTAGCCTCAATTAATTATGACCAATTATTTAGTGCACGCCGCTTCTATGGTAATGACCGCTTAGAAGACAATAACTTCGCTTCTTTAGGTCTTAGTTACAGTTTATTTAATGAAGAAGGTTTAGAGCGATTACGCGCCAGTGTGGGACAAAGTTTCTTCTTTGAAGATCGCCGTGTCACATTAGATCGTGAAGCAGATAAATTTGACCGTGAAAGCCATACTGGTCCAGTTATTCAGCTTAGAAGTCAGTTAAACAAAAACGTGCATGTCAACCTAAATTCTAGCTGGATGTCGAATGGCTCCAATGCCCAGCGTGATGTACAGGTTTATTATACGGGCGATCAGGGCAATCTATATAACGTAGGCTATTTCTATCGTAAAGATATTCCAAACCGCCAGGAAAGTTATGATCAGGTGGTTGGCTCATTTATCCAGCCAATTGCCAATAACTGGCGTCTGGTCGGCCATGCGCAATTTGACCTGGATAATAGTGTCGCACGTGAATATTTACTTGGCGTAAACTATGAGTCATGCTGTTGGGGAGTATCTGTCTATGGCCGCTCATACTACAATGACTTAGACGATATCAATGACCCAGATGTGAAAGCGAAACGTGCAGTAATGGCTGAAGTAACGCTTAAAGGTCTTGGCGGGTTAAGCAACAAGCTAACCTCATTACTAGAAAATCGTATTCTAGGTTTTAACAATATCAATCAAACTTGGACAGAACGTTAATGAAGACAAAACAGTTAAAACAAATTTTTAAAGCGACCGCACTTGCGCTATGTCTTTCTTCAGCGATGACGACTTTTGCTGTTGCCCAACCTAAAGATGAAGTTGTAGCTGTTGTCGACAATAGCGCTATTCTGCGTAGTGATCTGGCACAAAGCGTTGCTGAAATTTCTCACCAGTTACAAAAGCAAAACAAGCCTGTTCCACCGCAACCTTATCTTGAACAACAAGCACTTGAACAGCTAATTGTACGTCAGGCTCAACTGGAACAGGTCAAACGCTACAATATCCGTCCAGATGAAAAATCTTTAAATGAAGCAGTGCTTAAAGTAGCACGTGAGTCAGGCTCCCCTAGCTTAGAAGCTTTTCAGCAAAAACTGGATGCTATCGCGCCGAATACTTATGCCTCTTTACGTAACCGTATTGCTGAAGATCTGGCACTTAGCCGTTTACGCCAGCAAGCCGTAAATTCACGTATTCAAATCAGTGATCAGGATGTGAAAAACTTCCTGAATACACCGCAAGGTCAAGCTTTGTTAGGCAGCCAGGTACATGTTCTGCATTTACGTATAACCGGAGAAAATGCACAACAGGTTGCAGCACAAGTAAGAAATGATTTAAGCAGCAGCAATGATATTCAGGCGATCAGCAAAAAATATTCAACTGGCGATATTAAAGTAGATGCGTCTGATATGGGTGTTCGGAACCTGTCAGAAATTCCTGGAGAACTCGCTGCACGTGTTTCTACTTTGCAAGCGGGTCAAACATCTGAACTGATTCCTGCTGCAGATGGCGTGCATGTCCTGAAACTTCTAGAGCGTAAAGGTGGTGAGCAAAAAGCACTGGTTCCTCAGTACCAGACCCGTCATATTCTGATTCAAACATCAGAAGTGGTTAGCCCAGAAAATGCCAAACAGATGATTGATAGCTTGTATACGCGTCTTAAGCAAGGTGAAGATTTTGCAGTATTGGCATCTACTTTCTCTAATGACACAGGTTCAGCACGTGATGGCGGAAGTTTGGGCTGGGTCAGCCCAGGTGTCATGGTACCTGAATTTGAACAGCGTATGAAAAGTACGCCAGTAGGTCAAATTAGTGAACCGTTCCAGTCACAATTTGGCTGGCATATCCTGCAAGTGACCGATACACGTCAACAGGATATGACTCAGGAATATCAGGAACGTATGGCACGCCAGATCCTGGGTGAACGCCAGTTTGATGCTGAGCTAGATAGCTGGTTACGTGAAACCCGTAGCAATGCCTATGTAGAAATCAAAGATCCTCAGCTAGATCCTAAACGCGCTCGTTAATTTAAGAAAAGAAAGCCAGCATAATGCTGGCTTTTTTAATGGCTCAATTTTTTAAGCAATAAAAAAGCCTCTTATTAAGAGGCTTTTTTATTTCAGATCCGATTAACGATTGTTTTCGTCGTCAGAAGAATCTTCAAATTTTGAATCGTTGTCAAAACCAGCGCCTTGACCACCAAAACCAGCACCTTGACCACCAAAACCAGCACCTTGACCACCGAAGCCACCTTGACTACCGAAGCCACCTTGACTACCGAAGCCGCCTTGACCGCCGAAGCCAGCGCCTTGACCGCCGAAGCCAGCGCCTTGACCGCCGAAGCCACCTTGACCGCCGAAGCCACCAGCAGCGCCTTGACCACCGAAGCCACCTGCGCCGCCTTGACCACCGAAGCCAGCACCTTGTGGACCAGCAGAAGCACCAGCTGGACGAGGGTTACGTGCAGGTACAACTGTAGAAATCGCGTGTTTGTAAACCATTTGGCTTACTGTATTTTTTAATAATACAACGTATTGGTCAAAAGACTCGATGTGACCTTGTAATTTGATACCGTTTACCAGGAAGATAGAAACTGGAATACGTTCCTTACGGAGAGAATTCAAGAATGGATCTTGTAAAGTTTGACCTTTAGACATGTTATAACTCCAAAAATTTAAAAATCAGCGCAAAAAACTATCTCTATTTTTCAATTAAAAATTATAAAAAAGATAGTACTCAAATTTTGCTTTATCCGTGACAGTTTCGCAAGTCTTCTTGGGCCTGCTCGAGCGTAAAATATGTTGTAAATTTATGCTTTTCTTGCAAAGATCTCAACCAGGTATATTGACGTTTGGCAAGTTGTCGTGTCGCAAATAAAGCCTTATCCTCCATTTCCCGTTGTTTTTCATGACTTAGGTCACCTTTTTTTAAGAATTCTATGGCTTGGCGGTAACCTACTGAACGCATTGAGGGTAAATTTTCGTCAAAATCGTATTTTCCCATTAATCCTTTAACTTCATTTAAAAATCCGTTTTTCCACATAATTTCAAGACGTTTTTCAATACGTTTGTGCAATTCTAACCGATCGGGCATTAAGGCATAATTATGGAAACTGTAACGATATGGTAAATTTTTTGGTTGTTCTGCTTGTAGTTTTGTAATCGGCTCACCTGTTAGCTTAAAAACCTCTAATGCACGGATAATTCTCTGTTTATCACTGACTTTAAATTTCTGGCCTGCTAAAGGATCTACCTGACATAATTCAGCATACACCGCTTCCCACCCTTCACGAGCGGCTTTCTCTTCGATCTGGGCACGTACTGCGTAATCTGCACTTGGCAAATTGTCAGATAAGCCTTCAAGTAAGGCCTTAAAATACAGCATGGTGCCACCCACCAAAATTGGTGTTTTACCATGCGCATGAATATCATCAATCAGACGGCAAGCATCTTCGACAAAGTTTGCTGCAGAATAGACTTCGAGCGGGCTAATAATATCAATCAGATGATGCGGATAGCGCTCTAATTCCTCTTTAGAAGGTTTCGCTGTACCAATGTCCATTTCCCGATAAACTAGCGCAGAATCGACAGAAATCAGCTCAAAATGACCTTGCTCGTATAGTTCACATGCCAAAGCAGTTTTACCGCTTGCAGTTGGTCCCATTAAATTGATGACCGGCAGTTGATTGGACATGTAAGGCTACTCTCCTCGAGCGAAAAGTTTATCAAGTTGAGACAATGGAAATGCTCGCCAGGTTGGACGACCATGATTACATTGGCTCGCAAATTCAGTTTGTTCCATCTGGCGCAGCAAAGCGTTCATTTCTGACAGACTCAACATTCGATGTGCACGTACTGCACCATGACAGGCCATACCTGCAAGAATCTGGTCACGTTTCTGCATTAAACCCTGTCCCTGATCATTAGGATCCAGATCATTCAATAATTCAGGGATCAAGGCATCAAAATCAGCTTTATGCAAAATGGCCGGTACGCCCCGTACAATGACCTGTTCATCACCATACTGGTCAATTTCCAGGCCTAAACGAGCGAGTTGATCTTTGAGCTCGTCAACACGCATGGCTTGCATACGACTAATGCTCACCACTTTAGGAATCAGCAATTGCTGGGATATCCAGAATTCCGGTTTATCCCAAGCCATTTTCATCTGTTGCAGCAGAATACGCTCATGCGCCGCATGCATATCTACGATGATTAGGCCTTCGGTATTTTGCGCCAGAATATAAATACCATGCAGTTGAGCGATCGCAATCCCCAAAGGATGCTCATCTACTTTACTTTGTAAATGTGACTGAAATGTATCCGATGCTGAATTATTGATTTCCGGTTCAGTTTCTCTTAACGGCGCGAGATAACTTTTCAAGGCATTATTCAGCTGCTGTGAACCCGAATATGACTTATTATAATCCTGCGCATAATGCACAGTTTGTGGACCTGATGACTCGAAATCCGTTAACACATCAGAAGCTTCTTCTTCATGCTGACGATACGGAGATGTGACTGGAATAACCGGTTGAGTGGCTACGGACTGATGCAGGCTAAACTGCTCTTGATAGCGCGGCTGAGGTGTTATCGCAACAGCTTCAGACTCAGTTTTCATCGCCTCAGCCAGATCAGCACTCGCAGTCTGAAATTGCGCCAGAGTTTCCTTGGCATAGTGACGTACAAATTCATGTACTTCACGCTGGTTCAGGAAACGAATTTCGTGTTTGGTCGGATGTACATTGACATCGATGCTTTCTGGATCGATTTCCAGAAATAGTAAATAAGCGGCATGCTGATGGCCATGCAGGATACCATCATAAGCCATACGCAAAGCGTGCGAAATAGTCTTATCTTTAACGATCCGGCCATTCACATAGACATACTGCAAATCGGCTTGAGCCCGTGCATCCGAAGGATGTCCGAGCCAGCCTGATAAACGCATATTGATACTGTCTGCATCAATCCAGTAAGCATTTTCAGTAAACTGACGGCCAAGTAATTGTTGCACACGTTGAAAACGCAAAGCTCCACTATCTGCAACCGGCAAATTCAGCTTGATGGTTTGGTTATGTTCCAATACAAAGCGAATATCGAAATGCGTTAAAGCCATACGGCGAACAATTTCTTCGATATGTCCAAATTCAGTGCCGGGCTTTTTCAGGAATTTGCGCCGCGCCGGGACATTGAAGAATAAATCCTGCACCCGGATCTGAGTTCCTTTGGATGCTGCGACCGGTTGAATATCCTGATGATCAAAAGCCGTACCGTTCACTTCGACCTGATAGCCAATGCCATCTTCATTCTGGCTACTGGTTAAAGTCAGGCGTGACACTGCAGCAATCGAGGCCAACGCCTCACCACGAAAGCCCAAACTGGTAATCGCATGCAGCTCTTCAGCCGTTTGAATCTTACTGGTCGCGTGACGCATCACGGCTAGTGGCAAATCCTCATAATGAATGCCTCGGCCATTATCAATGATTTCAATCAGCGTACTGCCGCCCTGTTCCACCCGGATGATCAGCTCGGTCGCACCTGCATCAATCGAGTTTTCCAGCAACTCCTTGACCACAGATGCAGGACGTTCAATCACCTCACCTGCGGCAATCTGGTTCGCCAGCGCAGGATCAAGTGCACGGATACGGCGTATGCTTAAATCATCAACCATTTGGGAATTCACGCTCCAAAGCTTGCTGTAATGCCAGATTAGAAGAAATCAGACTTGCAGTACGGGTCAGCTCATCTTCTGATTTTAAAATTTCAATAATTAAATCGGCTTGCGGGATTTCATCACCCCCCTTAGAAGGCCATTCAAATAGAAATAGCGCATTGAGAGTTTCTAAATAATCCCGGATTCCCATCAATTCAAGTTCATAAGGGTCATTGAGACGATATAAATCAAAATGAAAGATATCCTGACCATTCACCTGATACGGTTCCACCAGCGTATAAGTCGGACTTTTTACTGAGCCTTTATGACCGAGTTGTTGTAAGTAATAACGCGTCAGCGTGGTTTTCCCCGCACCCAAGTCACCAATCAGATATATAACGCCCGAAGAAAAATTATTTGCCAGAACTTTGGCCAGATTTTGGGTGTCATCTTCATGTTTTAAAGTGACATTAAATGAATAAGGCATATTACTCACGACATGATGAAAAAGAATAATTATGATAGCATCGCAACGCTTTAAAAGCCTATTCACCTCTGTGAGAAACTGTATTTTTTCACAGCATCCGTTCCAGACCAGAGATAGATCCACGTTGTGATGACTTCGACTGTTGAATTTAGCCCACCCATGCTGAATGGAGTTACGGCAAGTAAAGTATTCCTGCAAGTGACATCAGATTCACCCAAGACAGTCTATGCTTATCTCTGTGCACAATTTCCACATATTGAGTCGAGCGAATGGCAATCCCGTTTCGATAATGGTCTGGTTTATGATGCTCAGGGCAACACCTTAACCATCGAAAGTTCTTTTCAAGCAAATACTCATTGTTTTTATTATCGTTTTTTGGCACACGAAGTGCATGTTCCTTTTCAGCATCAGATTCTGTTTGAGAATGAACATCTGCTGGTCGTTGATAAACCGCATTTTCTGACCATGAGTCCTACTGGGCAATATGTACAGGAAACCTTGCTGGTACGCCTAAAACAGCAAACCGGAAATGAACATCTCACTCCAATTCATCGCTTAGATCGTGAAACGGCAGGTGTGGTGCTGATTTCAAAATGTGTGCAATCGCGTGGCGTTTATCAGCAGATGTTTGCGACTCGGCAGGTACAAAAAACCTATCATGCGATTGCGGCTTATCGTGATGATTTAAGTTTTCCGCTCATCACAAAGCTGAAAATGGAGAAAGGCCAGCCCTTTTATACCATGCAGGTGGTAGAAGGAGAGCCTAATAGCGAAACCGAAATTCAATTGCTGCAACATGATCAGCAATGGGGCAAATATGAGCTAAAACCACATACAGGAAAGCAGCATCAGTTAAGGGTACACTTAAGTCATTTGGGGATTCCGATCCAGAATGATCCTTTTTATCCGCAGGTTTCCCATAAGGCGGATGATGATTTTTCTGCACCGTTACAGCTACTGGCCAAACACATTCAGTTTACGGATCCAGTTACCCAAAAGCAGATGCAATTTAGCTCTAAACTTGAATTGACACTGTAAATCTCTTGTCATTACAGATTATTTTCTAAAAACGGCAACTTGAGGATTGAAATCCCGAAGTTATCGATTAGAATAAGGCGAAAAGTTAAGTAATTTAAAGCTTTGAAAATATTATGAGAAAAACTGAAGTTTATCAAATTCGCCTGGATTCCCAAGAAAAGAAACAGGCATTTGCAGTATTTAAACAATTGGGGATTACGCCGGCTCAGGCAGTTCGTCTTTTTTTTAAACAGGTGGTTCTGACCAAATCAATCCCCTTCTCGATTGAAAATCAGAATATTAATCTGGAACAGCTGATCAAGTTACGTAAGCAGAAACAGAATGAAATTAAGGCAGAACAAAGCTCAAGTCCAAGTGCTACAGCGATTCCAGCAGATCATCAGGAAATGAATCTGGATGATGATCATTTTGATTTATTTGAAGAACTGAATGCTATTTTAGGTGAAAGCGACAAAATTTAACATTGTTGCATTTACGAACAATTCTTAAGTTTCTCTCCTTTCAAACTTCGCTATGCTTGATGTTAATGATAAATAATAAAATTAACATGGAGTAAGCCGATGATCGTGCGACGTGCCCAGTCAGAAGATCTACCTAACCTGGCCGTTTTATTTGATGAGTACCGTCAATTTTATGGTACTTCTTCCAATCTGGATTTATCTTACGAGTTTTTGAAACAGCGTTTTGAAGATGGTCAAACTGTCATTTTTATCAACACCAAGGATGATATTTTTACCGGATTTATTCTGCTGTATTTAAGATTTTCCTCAGTCGCATGTTCTACCTATTATGTGCTGGACGATGTCTATATTAGCCCGCCTTATCGTCGGCATGGTGCAGCCAAACAACTAATTGATACTGCTATTTTATTTGCCCGGCATGAAAATGCGCTTCGAATCAGCCTGGAAACGCAAAAAACCAATTATCAGTCACATAAACTTTATGAGTCACTTGGGTTCATTCAGGACAATGAATTCGTAACTTTTCATTGTTTCCTGAAATAAATCCCAGACTTTATTCGGTACGGAATTTTGCCTGTGCCACTTGTTCTGCGTCCAGATAGGTCCATTCTCCTATTGCTAGTTCATTCAAGGCCAATGCACCAATCTGGGCACGATGCAGCTGCTCCACTTTATTGCCAACAGCTGCCAGCATACGTTTCACCTGATGATACACACCTTGATGAATGGTCATTTGCAGTCGATTGTCATTCAGACGAACAATATCTGTAGCAGCAAAGGTGCCTTTTTCATTTCTCAATTCCACACCCAGTTCAAGCTGTTTAATCTGCTCATCCGTCACGGGATCAGCAGTAGTCATCTGATAGACTTTCGCTACATGTTTTTTAGGATGGGTCAACGCTTGTAGAAACTGACCATCATCGGTCAGCAATAACAGTCCAGTTGTATCTTGATCGAGACGACCTACACATTGAATTCCACGGTTTAACAAGGTGTCATCAAACAGATCAAATACACTGAAATGATGGGTAGCCTGATGTGAACACTCATAATCTTGAGGCTTATTGAGCGCAATATATACTTTTTCCCGATAGCGATATTCATGACCATAGACGCTAAAGGTCAGATCTTGCAGATTCAGCTTATGCTTGGGATTATCAATGATTTCATTCTGAATCGAAACAGCACCATTTTTAATCAGTTGCTGACAATGTTTTCGTGAACCGAAACCTTGTGATTGCAACATTTTTTCCAATAGCATCTGTCTGAACCTGTTTATACGAACGATAGGCGCATTCTATACTGAAAACTAGCCAGATTCATTTCTTGTAGAGCATTCTCCCTTTAAATGGCTAAAAAGCCTATAATCCTGTGACTTTTCATTTTTTTATCTCCTCATGTCCCAACTTGATTTGAATCTGCTTGTTCTTCTAGTTCTACTAGCTTGCGGTATTTTTAGTCATAATACTGCTGTGACCATTGCTGCGGCCGTGTTGATCGTATTAAAAATCACGCCTCTCAATGAACTCTTACCTTATGTACAGCAACATGGCCTAAATATCGGGATTATTATTTTAACCATTGGCGTATTGACTCCGATTGCTAGCGGGAAAATTCCTGGTGACAGTATTCTTAAATCATTTCTGAGCTGGAAATCTTTACTGGCAATTGCAATCGGTCTATTCGTTGCCTGGCTTGGTGGACGTGGGGTGAAACTGATGTCGAGTCAGCCTGATGTCGTTGCAGGTCTATTAATTGGTACAGTCGCAGGTGTCGCGGTACTTCGTGGTGTCCCTGTCGGGCCATTAATTGCGGCCGGGATTTTATCGTTATTGATTGGAACGCAATAAGCCTTTAACTATGATTGTGCAATATTCTTAAAAATTAACATTCTAAAATTATGAACTGCAAAGTATTAAATCACATGATCAGCGACATGGATGTCGCTCGTTGGATTGAGGTACAGGATGTACCTTCAATCCAACAAAAGATTTTTGTTACTTTTGATCTTTCAAAAGTAAAAGCTCACGTTAAATACTAAAATTTAAAAACTCAAATTTTATTCCACAAACAGCAAGGCCAAACGTACCTGATCATAACCCATACGCGGACTGGTCAATTCCACAATCGGACGTAATTTAATACTGCCATCATCATTAAAATGATCTGAGTTTTGACGTTTGGTTAGACGTTTATAAATCTTGCGGACTTGTTCAACGACTTCTTCACCCGGATGAGCCACTGAGATATCCAGCCCTTGCTCCTTATGCAAACGCCCCAGATGGTTAATGATGGTTGCCGGCGTTAAACCACGTTCAGTGGCAATATCGGAAATCTCATAACCTTCTTCAAACAGTTCACGGGTTTCATCCAAGGTTGCAGTCGCGTAGTTTTGCTTGCCACCATTTTTGGCAATTTTCTTCTCATTGCGCTGGATCTCGACTTCGTTCAAAGTGCCACCACAATGACGGATAAAGGCCTTATGCTGTACAGTCAAATCCACGTTTTCAAAATTCGCTTCTGCTTCATCTGACAGTTCCTGAAAACGGCGATCAGCCTTAATGGCAAGACTATCAAGTTCCAGAGCCTGTTCATTAAAGCCTTTTAGACGTAATCCATTTAAGCTTTTCAAACGGGATAATGCTACATAACCTTGACCTTTTTCAAAGGTATGGCTCAGGTCAATCTCAGCAGCTTCTAGCGTCATGCCTTGAGACTTATGAATGGTAATCGCCCAAGCCAGACGTAGTGGAATCTGCTGGAAACTGGCAATGGTTTTGCCTGCTTCATTATCCACTGACCAGGTTTCAGGCTCTACAATTAATGTAGTTCCATCTGTCAGTTTGACCTTTGGCAGCACGCCATGCTCATCATCATCTTCAAAGCCAATTACTTCGCCCAAGCTGCCATTGATATAGCCCATATCAAAGTTATTTTTCACGAACATGACCTTGGCATGTTTTTTCAGGGTTAAGGCTTCGGGTGCACGGACTGAAGACTTTAAGGTTTCAATCAGTTTTTCATTACCATCACATTGCGCATCAAACTGGCGGGGATCCTGATCAATTTCATTCAGATGCTTAAAGTTAATGCTGTCGACATCCATATTGTGGGTATAGAGACGTGTATAGGTATCGCCAATATCCTGCTGACGTGTACCCTGTAGCGCTGAACGATGTTCAGGTGAAATGGCCTGCGCACGAATGGCATTCAGAATATCATTCAGGTAGTCATTACCCTGACGATGCTGCTCAGTCAAGTAACAGACGCGGAACTTGGCTTCAACCCAGGCATCCGACATAAAACAGAATTTATCGCGGTTACGTTCATCATTTTTTCCAACAGGCGGTAACTGGAAAAAGTCTCCTGCAACAATGACTTGAATCCCGCCAAAAGCTTCATCGCTTTCCTTGAAATATTTTAGCACCTGATTGACTAGATTGAGCTGCTTGGCATGCAGCATGGAAATTTCATCAATAATCAGAACTTGCGCATTTTCCAAGTGTTCTTTCAGGTATTTACGCTCTTTCATCCGCTTCAGGTCTTCTTCAGACAAAAAGTCTTTGATCCCGATCCCTGCCCAAGTATGAATGGTCATACCATTCATATGCGTTGCCGCAATACCAGTCGATGCAGTAATCGCGACCGATACCTTACGGGCTTTCAGATAATTAATATATTGATTGAGCGTATAAGTTTTCCCTGCACCCGCAGAACCGGTTAAAAAGACATTTTCCCCTGCTTTTAAGAGCTTAAGTGCAGTTTCCTGTTTCATAAAAGAGATACCGTAAAAGAACGGCTATAGCCTAACGATTTTTGCCGGAAAAGTTAAGCTTCACGGACAGAAAAGCATTGAATCAGGTCAAGCCTGCAGGTTTAACCAGTTAATAAAATGCTGGGCAATATTGATATATTCAACTTCCGCTTTTTGATTATTTGGATACTCAAGCTGGTCAAAGATGACTTGGTCATTCTGCAACTGACAGCCTAAAATCAGAGGTAACTTGATGGCAGGATGTGACATGCGAAAAGCCACATATTCACCTTCGACTATACGCTGTGCATAACTTGCAGCCAGACAGTTCCGGAATATTCTGGCCTCTTCAATAATCCGCTCTAGTGTTTTCA
This sequence comes from Acinetobacter sp. YH12249, assembly GCF_013417475.1. Lineage (NCBI taxonomy): Bacteria > Pseudomonadati > Pseudomonadota > Gammaproteobacteria > Moraxellales > Moraxellaceae > Acinetobacter > Acinetobacter sp. YH12249. The sequence continues at coordinate 117,597 of NZ_VPDX01000004.1, forward strand.
ACTCCTCAAAACGCCAATTAAAATACAGTAGAAAATGTGCTTGTGTGAGCGGCCTCCAGCTGGCAAGCGCAAAGTCTTTTTTGAGCTTGGCAATAATTTCCTGCTTCTGAATCTGCTCATGCCAGGCAACTGCCTGCATAAATAAACTGGTCCAGCTTAAATTCTTAGGCACTTCTGTTTGAGTAGAAAAATACTCCGGCAGATAATCGCGGATATAACCGTCAAAACAGGATTCCCGCACATGCCGGGCGTGTAAATAAAAACGCTTCCTGAACTCTACAAATGGAATCTGGTTACGTTGTAGCACGTTATAAAAATTACGGTCTTGCTGAGTTTGAGGCCGAATATAAGCCAGCACATCCTCAGGCAAATCACAGGTAATCTTATACAGATACTGCATATAAGCCTGTATCACCCGACTTAAGTTAGCATAGACCCTTTTAGTCATCTGATCATCCATTGCCACTACATCCCGCAATAATCCGATCCATTCATCCAGATATAGAATCGATGGACTAATCGCAATGCGATGATCCTCAATAGCCTGACGCGTTCCTTTGAGAACAACTGTTCGATTCAGCTCATGCTCAAACCAGTGATGCTGAAGGGCATATTGATGAACATCATCAATAAATAGACGTGCTGCGATATATTGAAAATATTGCAAGGTAGCTAAAACAATCTGCGGATGAATATGATGCGTATCGATAAAGCTTAAGGCTGTTGCTGCCACCCGCACACTGCTATGTTGAATACTGCCGCTCAGCCAATCTAAGATTTCCGCAGGCTGTTTAAATAACCAGTTCACTACCCGATGACAGTCAAATAAAGGAAGTTTGGCGACTTTTTTCTGCCATAAATAAGGATTATTTTCCAGAAAATTGCGTTTGGATAGCAGATCACTCCGATGCCAGCTATCACGATTCATCAGCCGGACAAAGCCCAGTAGATGACTTTGCTCTTCGGCATGCCGATACAGCAAACGGATATCGTCAATATGGTCATTCAGTTCATGCAGATTGAACCGGTTTTCAAAGGATAAAGAGATAATCCGGTAGGTCGCTGGGTGCAGAAACTCAGGCGCACTGAAACAGAATGCATCCAGACTGTCCATCACTGACTGAATCGATAGAAACTCATCTGGCTGCAAATATTGCAAGGAAAAGATTTGCTGTAGCTGTTTTAAAACATGCGCCGGAATCTCATGTCCACTTTGAAGACAATTACTGATACAAGGCTGAGTATAAACTTCGGCTTTAATCATAAAGGAGTCGATGATTTCAGCCTGCACAAGCGACATCTGTTTTAAGCAATTAGCAACTCGGTCAGGCGCATTAACCCATATATAGACTTGATCAATAATAAGTTGACGGAGCTGTTTGGCTTTATCACGTAAAAACAGGGAATGCTGGGGCTTTAAATCGCCAGTCAGAAAGTAAATATCCTGAAAGAAAAACTCTTCCAAAGCCTCTGCTTTAGCCAGCCTGGAATCAATCTGCATTTCTGCTAAGGCATGGGGACTTTCCAGATTTAAATCTTGAGGTGTATATAGCTGTATATTTAATAAGCCATTAAGCAGATCAATTCGATGCTCATCCTGATGAATCCTGAACAAATTCTGGGCATTCACATGACCAATAAGCGCCATTTGATCCAGATACAGCTGATTTAACTCAGGAAAAATAATGAGGCATTGTTCAGCGAGCTGTCTGAATGGCAGTAACAAACCCTCCTGTTCCATATTTCCCCCTTCGTTTTAACCCTATTGAGTTACAGACCTACTGAATTTCAATCCTTTAAAATCGCTTTTTCCTTTCTATTACAGAAATTGAAGCATGGTGATTTTTTAGACGATTCGATCTCAATGTAAAGCAAAGCAGGAATGATGAAAAGACCTAGACTTCATCTTGCCGACGTCTGTCAGCCAACAGTTCTAGCCCCTGATAAATCTTGTGTTGTAAATACTCACGAAAATCAATCAGATCATTCTCGTGCTGCACATGATGAATTGGCTGCCGCGGCATAAACTGAAAATAAAAAGGCAAGCGTTTGGGAAACAGATTTTTAGGTAAGGAAGGAATCACGTCACCATGACGTAATAATTTATTGAGTTGGGGAATTTTTAATAATTTTTGAAAATACTTATGTTGAATGATCTTATTGGCATCAAATCCAATCTCATAGATTTCATCACCGCCCAGTGCAGCAAAAGGGACTATATCGTATTGAAACTCTTGAGCCAGCTTAAGGAAGCCATAACGCTCTTTCCAAATCAGCTGATACTGCTCACCTTCCCGTTTCAGCACTTCACGGCCACCCCCCGGAAAGACCAGAATCGAGTAGCCTTGCTGCATGGCCGAGCGGACATAGTCCTGTATGCCATCAATAGCACCAAATTTCTTCACTGCTTCACGCCATAGCGGCACATAAAAATGGCTATGATCAGCAATACTGACCACAGCCACTTGATGTTCATTGTACAGGTAATCAATCAGCATTGGCGCATCAAAGATGCCATACATGGAATGATTACCGACATACATTGCAGGTCGACTGGCATCAATATTTTCAGCCCCTAAAAAAGTAGGCGTGAAATACAGTTTGGATAAGGCACTTAAGCGCCTGATCCATGCTCCGTCATGCTTGACCTGCAAAATATGCTCCCGGCTTATGCCACGCGTTTTTGTACCAGGATTGAACCCACTGAATAGCCTGCACCAAATGAACACAGTACGCCATATTCGCCGTCTTCAACTTCATTTGCAGTACGATGTAAGGCAATAATGACACCTGCGGAAGAAGTATTGGCAAACTCATTCAGAATGATAGGTACCAGACCTGGTTTGGCATTTTCTTTACCCACTACCAGTTTCAGAATCAATTCATTCATGCTGGCATTGGCTTGGTGCAACCAGAAGCGTTTTACATCTGTAGGTGCAATATGATTTTTCTCAAGTTGAGCAGTAATCATCTTGGCAACCAGTGGACACACTTCTTTAAATACCTTACGACCGTCCTGACGGAAACGTTTGTCGTCAATATCTGCATTTTCAGACGTATTCAGGAAGCCGAAGTTATTACGGATATTGTTTGAGAACTGGGTAAATAATGATGTATCCAGAATCTCGAAACCGGTTTTAGTTTCAGTATCTTCAATGATCGATGCAGTTGCGACATCACCAAAAATAAAGTGACAGTCACGTGAACGGAAATCGGTATGTGCAGAGGTAATTTCGACATTTACCAGCAATACACGACGTGCACCTGCTTTGATGGCATCGGCAGCCTGTTTTAAACCAAAAGTTGCTGCTGAACATGCGACGTTCATGTCATACGCATAACCTTGAATACCCAGAGCAGTCTGGATTTCAATCGCAACCGCAGGATAAGCACGTTGCAGATTTGAACATGACAGGATCACAACATCGATATCTTCAGCAGTGACACCAGCATTTTCCATCGCCTGTTTTGCTGCGATCACGCCCCATTCTGCCTGAAGGGAAATTTCATCATCTGAACGTTCACGTAGATTTGGACGTAAACGTTTTGGATCGAGGATGCCAGTTTTTTCTGACACATAACGGCGTTGTACGCCTGACGCTTTTTCAATAAATTCTGCGCTAGAACCACGACGCGCATCTAATTCGCCTGCAGCGATTTTATCTGCATTTTCGTGATTATACAGTTCCACATAAGCATTTAAACTTTCAACTAACTCTTCATTGGTAATGACATCTTCCGGATGGAACAAGCCAGTACCCGTAATACGGATGCCCATGTAAAACTCCTTCTCAAAATGACCTATATCTTAACTGATTCCAAGACGTTCCCATACTTTTTGCAGGCGAGTTGGAGAAATGGGTGTTTTCGTTTTCATCGGTTGAGAAAACAATGAGATCCTTAACTCCTCAACCATAAAATACAATTCTTTAAGGCGAGCGTCATTTTTAAACTTAAATAATTTTTCCATCCACGGATCAATTTGGTCAATGGCGGAATCATCCCTCTGTAGGTTATTTGGCAAGCGCTCTAAACGCAAGATCAGGGCTTTCAAATAACGTGGAAATTCTGACCATACGTCGGAAGGTTTCCGATAAACGAAGTCAGAAAGACTCATCAAATCAAGCTGATCCTCAATATCATCAATATTTTTTCCAAATATAGATGGGTCTAAAACCAGTAATTTACGACGAATTTCCTGCCACTGGATATAAATATCCGTGATTTCTTTCAGTGCAGTCTGGCCATGAGTCAGGAAAGATTTTTTTACATCCTCTACCAACTTTTGGAACTCTTGCATATTGACAGGCAGCTCATTAATTGACAGGTGCAGTGTGGCATAAACTAACATTTGCTCCAGTTGGGCCTTATCGCCAAGCGGTGAATATGCCAGTGCCAGCGGTTTGGAAATCTGTTTTTTCAGCTGACGCACCAGATCTCCGAGCTGCATATGCACCAGCCGAATGATCCCTTCACGATGCTGTTTGACGGCTTCAGCCTGATCATTAAAGGTCTGAATCACGACACCAGATTCATCTTTCTGTTCCAGTGCAGCAAAGTCTTTGGTCGGAACCAGTGCCTGATATTGCTTAACGACTACACCCGTCACTTTCTGCGATGCTTCAAAGACAAAGTTTTCCGGGAAGGTTTTAAATTCACCTTTTAACTGTTTCACCGGGCTATGAGTTTCAGTACGGCAACGGGCTTTTAGCTCGGCCAGATCACGGCCTTGTTCAATCACGTGACCTTTTTCATCTATCACCTTGATCAAAGGCAAGAGATATTGCTCAACCCGATCCAGACTAAAATCTTTTTCTGTAATCTGCTCGCCACGCAACTGGAAAGCCAGAAAACTGAAAATATGCTCACGTAAATTTACCGCATCAATACGGGCTGCTAGCTTTTTCGCAGTATCTGGAATCGGCACCAGACTACGGCGTTTATCTTTAGGCAAAGTCTTTAATAAAGCTTCGATCAGCTCCAGACGCCAGCCCGGAATCCCCCATGACCAGATATTTTCATCGACCTGCGGCAAAGCCTGCAGCGGAATTTTAACCGTTGCACCATCTTCATCATGACTTGGGTCAAAACGATAGCTGGTCGCCAGACGCAATTCACCATTACGTAAATAATCCGGAAACTGTTGTGTGGTTGGACGATCATTCAGCCACAGCGCATCATCATCAATAAACAGATAACGTGGATCATGTGGCTCTACTGTGGCACGCCAGTCCTCAAAACTGCGGCGACTAGCTACTTCAGGTGGCACTTTGGAGGCATAGAACTGGTAAATGGTTTCTTCATCCACCACCAGATCACGACGGCGCAGTTTATCTTCTACCCGTTCCACTTCTTCCAGTTTCAGCAAATTATGCTTCAGGAAGGGTGGATTAATACCGAGATTGCCAGTAGTCAGTGCATCACGCAGGAAGATTTCATGCGCAGCCGGCTGATCCACTTTTTCATAATTGACCGGACGTTTCGGCTCGATGATCAGGCCGAATAATGAAATCTGATCGTATGCATTTACGACACCCGCTTTTTTCGACCAGTGCGGTTCGAAATAATGATGTTTCAGTAAGTCTCGCGCAGCCAGCAGAATCCATTCCGGCTCAATTTTCGCTAGAGTCCGTAAATACACCTGCGAGGTTTCAACCATTTCAAAAGCCATCACCCATGGGGTATTGGTTTTGTGCAGCGTTGATGCCGGGAAAATCCGTGCTTTCTGCTGACGGACTGCCATAAACACATTACGTTCATCAGTCTTGTTGGCAATAAAAGATAGCAAGCCAGTTAACAAGGCACGGTGCAGGTTTTCATAACTGGCTTTCTTTTCATTAAAGGATAATTTTAAGCCTTTAGCCAGATCCACCAGCTGCTCATGAGTTTTCTTCCATTCACGCAGACGTAACCAGCTCAGGAAATGATTCCGTGCAAAAGTACGACGTTTGTTTTCGCTCATACTTTCACGGTTATTATGCAAGGTATCCCAAAGCTTGATATAAAACAGGAAATCTGAATCTGCTTCACGGAACAAGGCATGTTTCTGATCAGCCTGCATCTGCTTATCCGCAGGACGTTCACGTGGGTCTTGTACTGCCAGCGCCGCGACAATCACCAAAGCTTCATTCAGCGCACCAAAATGGGCACCGCCAAGAATCATTCGCGCCAGACGTGGATCAATTGGCATTTTTGCCATTTGCTGACCGATTTTAGTTAGAGAATCTCCCTTGCCTTGAAGTCCTCCTTTCGTAAAGGAGGATTTAGGAGGATTAGTAGAATCTCCCCCAACCCCTCTTTCAGAAAGAGGGGCTTTACTCTTCTCCACCATTGCCCCAAGCTCAATCAAGAGCTTGCGACCATCATTGACCAGACGGTGATCTGGCGGTTCAATGAAATCAAAATCTTCCAGTGAACCTAGGCCCAGACTTTGCATCTGTAAAATGACGGATGCCAGATTGGTCCGTTTAATCTCAGGTTCGGTAAATTCAGGACGACTTAAAAAGTCCTCTTCACTATACAGACGAACACAGACACCTGGCGCAATACGACCACAACGACCTTTACGCTGATTGGCAGCAGCTTGAGAAACTGCTTCGATCGGTAAGCGCTGCACCCGTGAACGATAGTTATAACGGGAAATACGGGCAAAACCGCTATCAATCACATAACGGATATTCGGCACAGTCAGTGCAGTTTCTGCTACGTTGGTGGCGATAATAATCCGCCGACCGCCACCGGATGGATTAAAGATCTTTTGCTGTTCTGCTAATGCTAATCGTGCGTAAAGTGGTAACACTTCAGTATGGCGTGGACCATGCTTGATCAGGGTTTCCTGCAGTTCACGAATTTCCTGTTCGGTACTGGCAAAAATCAGGATATCGGCATGTTCTGGATGGCCTCTCTCTTGTGCATCCTGAAAACATTCTTCTACTGCTGCAACCACTGCGCGTGGCAGATTTTCTTCAAAATCATCAAACTCGTCGTCATCACTGCCGACAATGCTCATTTCAGAAATTGGACGATAACGCACTTCTACCGGATAGCTACGTCCTTCCACTTCATAGATCGGCGCACCATTGAAGTAGTTACTAAAACGGTTTACGTCCAGCGTTGCCGAGGTAATGATCACTTTTAAATCTTTACGACGCGGCAACAGCTGCTTGAGATAACCCATGATGAAATCGATATTCAGCGAGCGTTCATGGGCTTCATCAATAATGATGGTGTCGTATTTGGTCAGGAACCGGTCATTGGCCAACTCTGCCAATAAAATACCATCCGTCATCAAACGGACGATCGAATCCTGTGAGCCCTGTTCATTAAAACGGACTTTAAAGGAAATTGATTCACCCAGTTTCTCGCCAACTTCTTCTGCAATACGCTGTGAGACGCTACGCGCAGCTAGACGACGTGGCTGGGTATGGCCAATCAGACCAGTCAGGCCTCGACCTGCCAGCATGGCGATTTGTGGTAATTGCGTAGTTTTACCGGAACCGGTTTCACCAGCCACAATAATGACCTGATGTTGCTGGATCGCTTCAATCAGCTTGTCTGCATACTGGGTAACAGGCAGATCCTGATTCAGCTTGATATTGGGAATGCGTTCGATACGCTGCATGACTTTGGCATGCGATTTTTCAAATAATTCTTGATATTGCTTTTGGTTGGCATCTTTACCTTTTTGGAGTCGATTTAAACGATGACGGTCACGCGCCATAACGAGCTGATCTACATTTAAAGGACTCTGCACTGAGAAAACACCTGATATAAAAAAAGACAATAGGCAGCTATTTTACGCTGTATTGCCCCTAAGCGAAAGAACGGCCATTTTGAATATTTTTATAATTTTTTAATTTTTGCCCTTGAATTTTACTGCTTGCGGCATCATGTCTGAAGAGGCATTAAATCGGGGTGAGTCTTGTCATGATGTATTCACCATTCTACGGTTGAATCATTTATATCAAGAGCAATGCTGTTTGTGCTGATGGTGTTTTATTTTTAGCTTAATTCGGTTTTTCCGATGTATGTTATGTAAAAATACTGTTTCAGCAAGAAAAATAATTTCTGTACCCTATTGGATATTAAATACAAACCTCAATCATGGAGACAATGATGAGCTTAATTAATACTGAAGTTAAACCGTTCAAAACAACTGCGTTCCAAAATGGTAAATTCATCGAAGTGACAGAAGCTGATCTTAAAGGTAAATGGTCTGTAGTATTCTTCTACCCAGCTGACTTCACTTTCGTTTGCCCAACTGAACTTGGCGACCTTGCTGACAACTACGAAGAATTCAAAAAATTAGGCGTTGAAATCTACTCAGTTTCTACTGACACTCACTTCACTCACAAAGCTTGGCACGATTCTTCTGAAGAAATCAAAAAAATCCAATACGTAATGGTTGGCGATCCTACTTGGACTCTTGCTAAAAACTTCGACGTACTAATCGAAGCTGACGGCCTTGCTGACCGTGGTACTTTCGTGATCGATCCAGAAGGTAAAATCCAAATCGTTGAAATCAACGCTGGCGGTATCGGTCGTGATGCTCAAGAACTTCTTCGTAAAGTTAAAGCAGCTCAATACGTACACGCTCACCCAGGCGAAGTTTGCCCAGCTAAATGGAAAGAAGGCGACGCAACTCTTGCTCCTTCAATCGACCTAGTTGGTAAAATCTAATCTGCATTAGATTGAACTGATTCAAAAAAACCACGCTTTTAGCGTGGTTTTTTTATTTGAACATTTATTTGATTGCTCTATTGGCCAAACATTTTAATTTCCCTTTTCTTCTATCTAAAGCTATCCTACCAAATCTTTATTTTTCACTTTAAAGATCATATAAAAATCAGGCATGCATATTGCATCCTCTTCATAACAATCCCCTACTTATGCTTACAATTCAGTTATACATCTTCAATGTCAGTTGGCATAAGTTCAAGACATAAGATAATAATATTCAGTGGAGGAAAACGTATGCAAAAACTGCTAACCGTGATCTCATGGGCTTATAGTCCTTCTAGCCGCCACCTGAAAATCATTTATAGCAATGGCGATATAGAACTCTACCATCCTGTTCCCGAATTTGTTTATGACAACCTGTTAAGACGACAAGATAAAATGGCCTTTGTACAGAAATATCTTGAATACAACTTACATTTCGACCGAGTTTGCCTGTTTTAATTTAACTAATTTCTGCTTAACGATAAGTCACCATGAGTAAGCCAGCTCCAATCGGCAACGTACTCATGATAAAACGTGAATCCTGCTGGATCAGCTGAATAAATTCTTCTACTTCCGCAGCATGTGAAATCACATTATCCACCAGTAATACTCCACCTTTTGGCTTGAGTAATCGGGCCAAATGGGTCCAATAATCCACATAAGCATCACGTTCCGCATCTAACAATATAAAATCAAATACGTCCTGCTCAGCGTGTAGATAATGCAATGCATCTGTCACTTTAAAATCAATCAAATTATCCAGACCTAGCAGATTTGCATACTGCTTGGCTTGATTAACTCTTTCTGCATCTATTTCTAATGTTGTAATCGTCGCTTGAGTCTGCCGGGCAGCTTCGGCCAACCATAAAGTGGAATAACCCGTAGAAGTCCCGATTTCCAGAATACGTTTGGACTGCTGGGCACGAATGAGTAATGATAAAAATCGACCTGATTCAGGCTCAATATTTCGATAGCGTTGCAGACGTTCAGTTTGCTGAAGATCATGCGCATGCAAGGTCTTATACAGCTCCTGCATGAAACTTTCAAAATGTTGTAATTGATTCATTGCTCTTCCCTGAGGTGATCTAAATAAATTTTTTATGGATTGATTAAAGTGCCTGAACCAATTTAAAGCGTTCTACTTCACGATCATCACTGGTGATAATACGTTCAGTAAACATGGATAGTGGTCGTACCCAAATTGAATAGTCCCCATAAAGGCATTGATAAACCACTAGTTTTTCTTCTGTTTCACTATGCCTTGCCATATGCAGGACCTGATAAAGCTTGCCTTTATAATGTTGATAAATACCGCGTTGTAATTCCATCGTTCAACTCTCAAATGCAGAATTCCAATCTTAACCGAAAAAGAGCAATATCATTCTAAACTACTTGAAAATTCATGCTAAGCACCCAGATATAAGCTTGAAATTAATCATGAATTTTTCAATACATTTGCAAAACCGATTAAATTTATAAAAACAAACTGTTTTATCTATTTATCGATTTAGCTTAGTATCTACTTATCGAATGAATTCTTACTCCTTTGGAGACGTTAGCAATGTTAGATCAAAATACTTTAGCTCAATTAAAAACACTACTTGAACGTTTGGAAGGCCCGATTGAATTAGTGGCAACTCTGGATGGCTCTGACAAATCAGCCAAAATCAAAGAACTGGTTGAGGAAATCGCCCAGCTTTCTGATCTAGTGACTGCCCGTTTTGACGGTACCAACAAACGTGCACCAAGCTTTGGTGTGGCAAAAGCCGGTGAACAGCCTCGTGTGTTCTTTGCAGGCTTGCCGATGGGTCATGAGTTTACTTCCCTGATTCTGGCATTGTTACAAACTTCAGGCTATGCACCAAAAGTCTCTGCCGAAGTTCTGGAATCAATTAAAGGTTTGGGCATCAAATCTGACTTTGATGTATTCGTATCACTCAGCTGTCATAACTGTCCGGATGTCGTTCAGGCATTGAACCTGATTGCCATCTATAACCCGGGTACCACAGCAACCATGATCGATGGTGCTTTCTTTCAGGACGAAGTGGAAGAACGCAAAATCATGGCCGTACCAATGGTCTTCCAGGACAATGAACATATCGGTCAGGGTCGTATGACACTGGAAGAAATCATTGCCAAATTGGATACCAATGCCGCAGCCAAAGCTGCTGAAAAACTGAATGCCAAAGATGCATTTGATATCCTAGTGATTGGTGGTGGACCTGCAGGGAATACTGCAGCGATCTATGCAGCACGTAAAGGCATCAAAACTGGCATCGTGGCTGAACGCATGGGCGGTCAGGTGATGGATACCATGGACATCGAAAACTATACCTCAGTGCAAAAAACCCAAGGTCCGAAATTTGCCGCTGAAATGGAAGCACACGTGCGTGAATACGGTGTTGACATCATGAATCTGCAACGCGTGTCTGACATCAAAGGTGCAGATAGCACAGCCAATGGTCTGGTAGAAGTGACTTTAGAAAATGGTGCGAAACTTGAATCTAAAACAGTCATTCTGTCTACCGGTGCACGCTGGAGAGAAATGAATGTTCCAGGTGAGGCAGAATACAAAACTCGTGGCGTTGCATACTGCCCACACTGTGATGGTCCATTATTCAAAGGTAAACGTGTTGCGGTAATTGGTGGTGGTAACTCCGGTGTAGAAGCTGCGATTGACCTTGCGGGTATTGTTGAGCATGTAACCTTGGTTGAATTTGATACCAAACTGCGTGCGGACCAGGTATTGCAGGACAAACTGAACAGCTTGCCAAACACCACTGTAATCAAAAATGCACTTTCTACCGAAGTGATCGGTGACGGTTCACAAGTCACAGCGTTGAAATACAAAGACCGTGCAACTGATGAAGAGCACACAGTAGAACTTGCAGGGATCTTCGTTCAGATCGGCTTGTTACCAAACACTGATTTCTTGAAATCAACCAAAGTGGAATTAACTCCACGTGGCGAGATTGTGATTAACGAGCGCAATGAAACCAATGTGAAAGGTGTGTTTGCTGCAGGTGACTGTACCACTGTTCCTTACAAACAGATCATCATCGCGACTGGTGAAGGTGCCAAAGCATCATTATCTGCCTTCGACTACATCATCCGTTCTGGTCAGTAATCCTTAAAATTCATGAATTAAAAAAGCCCGCGTAATGCGGGCTTTTTTATATCTTAAAGCTGATTTATTCCTGTAGTAATTGAGCAGCCAGTTTTTCAATATTTCCCATTTCAGGATGTACAGCAGCAACATTAGCTAAAATCGTGACCGCCTTTTTCTTGTTTAAATCGATCATCAAAATAGCAGAATGCCCTGCGGTATTCCCGCCATGCCAGATGATTTTGGTGCCATTGTCCTGTTCTCGTATAAACCAGCCCAATCCCAATTGGTAGCTACCTGCTTTTTCTGTGGTTGCTTGCTGAGTTAATTGTATTGCTGCATTTTTTGCATCGAACTGGGCTTGTGCAAATCTGGTTAAATCTGAAGCTGTTGAGAATACGCCGCCCGCGGGTAAAAAGGTATTAAATGACCAAGTGGTAATTTCTTTTCCCTTGGCATCAAATGCAGGTACAAGCTGCTTAGCTGCTTGATCAGGCGAGGTATAGCTATTTTTCATTCCATACTTTTTAAAGACATATACATTGAGTAACTCAACAAAATCCTTATTTTGCGATTGACTCAAACTCTGTCCCAATAAAGCCACAGCCAAATTAGAATAATGTGGCACTTTTCCACTGTTATTTGCATGTTCAAGCTCTAAGGAATTTTTTAAATATTCTTCCAGTTTAGCTGCATCATATTCCTTATATGGATCAGTATCATCATCTACTTCCAAATTACTCGGTAGTCGTGGCAGTCCAGACGTATGATTGGCTAAATCCTGAAAGCGAACCTGGATATTGTCCTTGAATGGAAAGGCATAATAAGGATTAATCTTGTCATCCAGTTTAATTTTATTTTGTGTCACCAGTTCAGCCAATATGGTTGATGTCATCACTTTGGTCAGAGAACCAATTGCAAAGATTTTATCCTGATTGGCCTTGGCCTGGATTTTGTCCTTATGCTTCTGTACTCCATAGTAATGGGGTTTGTCCTGATCTAATACCGCTATCGCTACTTGAGTTTGTTCTGGAAAAGTACGAGTAGCCTGATAAATTTTCTCTGCAATCGCTTTTGGATAGCCTTGAATAGCATTGACTGTCTTATTATTTGCTGCGGTAGATTCGATATAGGGCGTAAATAAAAGGCCGGAAATCTGTTGATCATTATTCAAACTCATGCTGAGTTTCAGACGGTCTTTTTCAAAGTTGGCCTTATAGACTGCAGTCTCTTTACCTTTAGACTCTATATACTTAAGACTTTGTATTTTGCCGAGTTGCTGCTGTAAGTCTTTAGAGACTTTTTCAAACATATTTAAAGGAATCGCCTTTTTCGCTTCAGGTGAAAACTTTTCAAAAATTGCTGCATAATTTTGCGCATTAAAATCCTGCTGAAACTGGGCAATAACTTCCTTTTCAATATCCGATTGTGCATAAAGACTGCTCATATAGAGCAAGGATGATAAAAACAGTGATATTTTCTTCATGAGATCAGTATTGTTCCTTAAGTTTATAATGCACTTTCATAAAAATTATTGAAATTAAACATTTTTATAGACTTAATACAGTGCAACGAATAGTTAAAAAATAAGCAAAATATATTCCATATCATTCTTTTTTGTAGGGCAGATTAAGCCATATAAGTTCTTGCCCTGTCTATTTGCCATTTTATACTTGTTGCTCTTAAGCTTAACTAGTACTGGTTCAAAAATTGCTTATGAATTGATAGATAGCATAGTTAATTATTTCAGAGAATTTTCTTGAAATAATCTAACGATGTTATGTACTTAGCCAATTATTATTTGTTTTCCTCACTGAGACTTGGGTAACTTTTTGTTATATGACTTGTCAGCGTCTAATTGCCTCATTAACATGAAATGCAGACCTGAAATAAAAGTCCGTGAAAGATAACAAAAAAAATATCAGAAATGTAATGGAGCTTAGCAATGTACTATCAATATCACTGTGCGTGCTGCGATAAAGTTGTGGAAGCTGGCCAAAAAGAATGTCATGCCTGTGGCTCACATAATATTCGCAGCCCTTATGGTTTTTGGATTTTATGTCTGGTGGCCTGTCTGGTTACTGCAATCGCGTTCAAGGTAATGCATGTTTATATCCAGTCACAGCAGCAGGAAGTGCCAGCTCAGTCGTCTTTATTTGATGTGCTGCAACAAGATAATAAACGTCCGCGCTAATTTTTTATCCTCCAGCAAGACCTGACTTGGATCAGGTCTTTTTTATGCGTTTTTAACTTGAATATGAAACGCTGCCAGAATAGAAAATTTGAATTACAATAAGTCATCTTGCAATGAGAGATGAAAATGGTTCAGTTAATTAAAAAAGGCGGCTTACGTGAGCGTGCCAATCGCAGTCGCAGTTATCAGGGTTCGGAAAATACTGAGGCCACCCTTAAACCGAATCGTTATCAGTCTCCAGTGCAGAAACAGGATCATCCAGTTTCTGACGCTTCCGCTGCACAGCAGCTTTCTAACGAAAACTCCTCTGTCACTCCATCAAATTAAGATTTTTAGTTCATTAGAACTAGCGCGTCATACCATAACCAGACTGCAAAAATCAGGAATAATCCGCCTGAAATCATATCGATATAACTTCCTGATCGCTGGTAAGCCTCTTTAATTTTAGGATGGGAAATTAATAGCATTAGTAAAGTAAAAGTGATAAATGTTTGCAGTGGAATAATCACTGCCAGTTGTGCTTTTAAATAATCAGAAGCTGATGAACTCAGTGCAAGTGAAAATACGCTACTGAAATAGATCAGGGTTTTAGGATTCGACAGATTAGTCAATAAACCCTGCATAAAATAACTTTTTGGTGCTTCTACCGTATTTAAATCATCTTGAGTTTGATGTCTGTTCTGAAAACTTTGCCAGCCACTTTTTAGCATGGCCCAGCCCATTTTGGCCAAAAATAGCCCACCGATGACCATCAATACTTGCTGAATCCAGGGAAACTGATCGATCAGTACGGTAAAGCCAGCTAGCGTCAATATCACCCAAACCACGATCCCCGCTGAAATTCCGGCAATCACCTTTAAGGCATTCATACGTGTCGTAGAAGCAGCACTTTTTGCGATAAGTAAAATGTCAGGACCCGGGCTTAATTGAGCAACAAAATGCAGAAAACAGATGGTAAAAAGCAAGGACATTTAAAAAAGATCAAATGGTAAAAAAACTATTATAACTTTTGTTTAATGAAATTAGAAAGTTCCAATAAAAAAGCCGAATCATGAGATTCGGCTTGAAGCATTTATATTGAAAGCGTGATTTTATTTCTTGTTCACATCTTTCATTTCAATTTTCTTGGCTTCCGGGGTCACTTCACGAGCTTCACCATCAATAATGGTTGAATCGCCATGCCCCCCCTGCTGGTTCTGCATATCCTGCATTTGACGCATCATTTCAGCAAACGGGTTTTGGCCTGCACCACCACCGACATCGCCCATCATGCCACCCATCATTTTTTCCATCATGGCTTGCTGACGTTTCATCATCATTTTCATCATGGCTGCCTGGAAAGCACGTTGTACAGGTGGAATCAGCATTAATACCGCAAGCACATCACTAATCAAACCAGGAATCAGCAGGAAAAAGCCGGCTAAGATTTTAGGCAAATTATTTGATAATGCTGGATCTGCACTCATCTGTCCCATCTGCATTTGCTGCATTTGTGGCATTACACCGGCCGAATATTTCCGGATCAGGTTCATACCGATAAAGAAAGCCGCCACGAACCAGAAAAATACGTACCACATGCTCCCGACAAGGTCACCCACGCCAATCCATACAAATACTTCGAGGACTAAGCCGGCCAGGATAATAAGAAATAATTTCATGAAAATTAATCTAATCTCAGTAAAATAAATATTAGGATGCTGTAATCAACTGCTTCATCAGGATCAAGCTTTTTTGATACGCTTATGTAACAATATGGGCATTATTTTATTTTTAAAGTGCAGGCATGTCATTAATTATTGGGATTGATCCCGGTTCGCGTCTAACAGGTTACGGTATCATCCAAAAAGAAGGTTCAAAACTCACTTTTGTTGATGCAGGAACGATTAGAACTGAAACAGCGGAAATGCCTGAACGTTTAAAACGAATCTTTGCTGGTGTCGAACGGATTGTCAAATTTTACGGCCCGACCGAGGCTGCGGTGGAACAGGTGTTTATGGCACAAAATCCGGATTCTGCTCTCAAACTGGGTCAGGCTCGTGGTGCGGCAGTCGCAGCCTTGGTGAATCTGGATCTGAAAGTTGCCGAATATACGGCACGGCAGATCAAACAGTCTGTTGTGGGCTATGGCGCTGCAGACAAAGAACAGGTTCAGATGATGGTTATGCGTATTCTGAACCTGACAATCAAACCGCAACAAGATGCTGCCGATGCACTTGCTGCTGCGATTTGTCATGCTCATGCTTCAGGCAGCATGAGTAAAATGGCCGTATTGAATGCCTTAGGCGGTATGGCACGCGGACGCAGCCGGGTCAGCACCCGTCGTCGTTAGTCTTTAGTTAATACTTTAAAATCCTGAAAATCCGCGTCTTGAAGATTCAAACTCTGCTGATGAATTGCAGTGACTTCTGCACGTTGTGATCCAGTTCTGCTGAGCTGGATCATGTCCTGAACAATCGCTTCCTTCCCAACAATGACAGCCTCGACTTCGCCTGTTTCCAGATTACGCACAAAACCCTTTAAACCTAATTGAATTGCTTGTTGTTCAAACCAGCGACGGTAGCCCACGCCCTGCACTTTGCCCTGAATGATCAAATGAATGGCCTGCATTTTTATTTTCCTTAGTGGTTCACAACCTGGTAAATGGCATGTTTCATATCTTGTGCCTGCAAGCCGCGCTCCCCATTTTTTGCCAGCAAATCGCCTGCAAGTGCGTGCAAAGTTACGATCTCATGTAAATGAATGGCATCTTTAAATTGGGCTTTCAAACTTGCGATCATGCCAGCAAGTACATCTCCCATTCCTCCGGTTCCCATACCGGCATTGCCTGCGGTACAGATGAAAAGAGCATCTTCTAAAATCAGGCTACCTGAACCTTTGAGCACCCATTGTCCCTGATATTTTTGCTGGAGCTGTTGAATTGCCTGAATACGATCTGCTTCGACTTCTGATGCTTTCATTTCTAACAAAGTAGCCGCTTCACCCGGATGTGGTGTTGCATAAGTATGGGCATTCAACTTTTGTGGTGATTTTGCCAGAAACCACAAGGCGTCTGCATCGAGAACTGTCTCCAGTTCTGATTGCTGAATCAGGTCAAACCAGTATTTATATTGCTGTTCAGCCCAAGTATCTCGTCCTAACCCCATACCAAAACAGACAGCATCCACATGACGAACTAAAGCTTGGCGTTGCTCAGCATCTAGCGCATTAATATCACGCAGCATGATATTCGGAGCACGTGACAAAATGGCAGTATGATGTTTGGTATCACAAACCACAGTGACCTTACCTGCACCGGCAGCAAAGGCTGCCTCAGCTGCCATAATGACCGCACCGCCCATATCGGCATGCCCCCCAATTACGAGCACATGCCCATAACTGCCCTTATGTCCAAAAGCTTCACGTTTAGGCAGATGAATTTGAGTCGAGGAAATTTGAGCTATCGGCACAAGTTCAGCATCGGGAGGAATAACCGAGATGACCTCTACCTTGCCGGCATATTCTTTGCCTCGTCCGGTAAATAGTCCCGCCTTTAAACCTAAAACAGTAAAACTATGATCTGCCTTAATGGCAACCGGCAAAGACTGGCCTGTATTGGCATGCAGTCCGCTTGGAATATCCACTGCAATTTTAAGACCTTGCTGGGCATTAATGCTTTGAATAATCTGTTGCCAATTTTCATTCAGATCACGGTTCAAGCCGATCCCAAATAAGGCATCAATATAGACATCATATTGTTTCTGAAAATTAAAACCTGAATAAGTGGGTATACCGATTTGCTGAGTTTCCCGGATTGCTTGAGCCAGATCCTGTGATGGATCGGGTTCTGCTGCATAAATATCTATTTCAAAACCGGCCTGTTTTAAATATTTACCTATCAGATAACCATCACCGGCATTATTACCCTGACCGCAACACACAGCGATTCGGGTCAATTGCTGTTGTTCCAACAAAGGGATGAGTCGCTGCGCAATCGACCATGCTACCTGTTGCATCAAACCATAAGAACTATTTTGCTTGCCAAACCAGCGCTGCTCCCATGCTTGTATATTGCGGCTATGATAAACTTGCTGCTGCATTTCTTATTTCCTGTTTCTGGTTTATGACAACACCCGATTCCCAAGCGCAAATCCAAGTTTATCAACAAGATCCCCATGAACTGAAAGCGTGGATCAAAGCGCAGGCACGAGAACTGGGTTTTTCTGATTGTGTCATTGCCCAACCGGATGCTCAAGCAGAATTAGTCCGCTTGCAGGAATATTTAGACCGCGGCTATCACGGTGATATGAAGTTTTTGGAAGAAAATCTGGAAAAACGTGCCGATCCCACACTGCTTATTCCCAATACCAAATCCGTGATCTGTGTACGAATGGATTATCTGGTCGACCTTCCAGAACCGCGTCTAGTGCCCTATGCACCAAATTCTGCGATTATTGCCCGTTATGCCCGTGGTCGTGACTATCATAAGACCATGCGCGGGCGCCTAAAAATGCTGGCTTCTAAAATTCGGGAAAAAGTCGGTGAATTTGAATCCCGCCCCTTTGCAGACTCTGCTCCTGTATTTGAAAAATCCCTGGCCGAAAGTGCGGGCATGGGCTGGACCGGTAAACATACTTTATTAATCCATAAAAAATCCGGGTCTTTCTTTGTTTTAGGTGAGCTGTTTAGCTCACTGGAACTGCCCTTTGATGAGCCTGCAAGCAAACATTGTGGTTCATGCACAGCCTGTATTGATATTTGCCCGACACAGGCTATTGTTGAACCGTATATGCTGGATGCACGTCGTTGTATTGCTTATTTAACCATTGAGTATAAAGGGATCATTCCAGAGGAGTTACGTCGAGGGATTGGTAACCGGGTCTTCGGTTGCGATGATTGTCAGTTGATTTGTCCGTGGAACAGCTTTGCTCAAAAAACTAATATTGAAGATTTTCACCCCCGACATGGACTGGATCAAGTGAGTTTACTGGATCTCTGGCAATGGGATGAAGCTACATTTTTAAGCTCAACTGAAGGCAGTCCATTACGCCGTACCGGCTATCAGAGCTTTATACGCAATATTGCGATCGGCTTGGGTAATGCGCCTTTTGATCCACAGATTGTCCAGGCATTACAAGCTCAGCAGAATCAACATGATGAGATTGTACAAGTTCATATTGACTGGGCCATACAGGAACAACTGGCAAAATCCCGGTAATTTTCAATTTTTACTTCGGTTCACATTTTCTCGTCAAAGCCTTACACAGTTACTGTGCAAGCTATGGCATAAAGGAAAAAGAATAGAAATAAAGCCGGAGGTGGATATGCAAAAGTCATCTGATACACAACATCAAAATCAGGAACAGCTTGAAGAGTTGCAACATCAACACCAGAAGCAGCAACAACAGCAACAGCAGCAGTCACAACATGGCCCGCTTGGCTCTCCAAAAAATAACCAGCACGAACAAGATGAACGTGTATTAAACAAGCAACATCGTAGTGATTTACAAAACCAGAATATTCACGGAAATCATCGTGAATAAACTCCGATCAAGAGTTCAACTACAAAGCTCACCTTGTGTGGGTTTTGTTTTTTCTATAAGGTCATATTTTGCTAATGAAGATGGCGATACTTTTACTTAAGATGGAGCCTGATAAATAAATATGAACAAGGATGGACAGATGAACAGTATTGATCCGATACGTAATGATTGGTCTCGTGCAGAAATTGAGGCCCTGTATCAACAACCTTTAATGGATTTGCTCTTTCAGGCTCAACAGGTTCATCGTCAATATTTTGATGCCAATGCCGTTCAGGTCAGTACCCTGCTCTCTATTAAAACCGGTAAATGCCCAGAAGATTGCAAATACTGTTCTCAGTCCGCACATTATGACTCCAAACTCGAAGCGGAAAAACGAATCGCAGTAGAAAAAGTAATTCAGGAAGCAAAAGAAGCTCTTGCCTCTGGCAGTTCACGTTTCTGTATGGGAGCAGCGTGGCGTAATCCGCATGAACGTGATATGCCTTATGTACTGGACATGGTACGTGAAGTCAAAGCACTGGGACTCGAAACTTGTATGACTTTAGGCATGCTGAATGCCTCACAGGCAGAACGCCTGAAAGATGCAGGACTGGATTATTACAACCACAATCTGGATACGTCACGTGAATACTATTCACATATTATCAGTACCCGCAGTTTTGATGACCGATTGGATACACTGGATCATGTGCGTCAAGCGGGTTTAAAAGTGTGTAGTGGTGGCATTGTCGGCTTAGGTGAAAGTCGTAATGACCGGATCGGTTTATTGTTTGAGCTTTCTACCCTTCCAATTCATCCGGAATCTGTGCCTATCAATATGCTGGTGCCAATCGAAGGCACACCGATGGCAGATGTTGAAAAACTGGATGTGATTGAATGGATTCGAACTATTGCAGTGGCCCGCATTCTGATGCCAAAAAGTTATATTCGTCTTTCGGCAGGCCGTGAATCACTGACTGACTCAGATCAGGCATTAGCATTTATGGCGGGTGCCAACTCGATTTTCTCAGGCGAAAAACTGCTAACGACTCCAAATACAGCCAAAGGTCGTGACCAGCAGCTCTTTGAAAAATTGGGACTGGTAGCAGAACAACCTAAGCCAAGCATCCGCGCATTGGCGACTGATGCAATGGCAAGTTAATTGAAATAATTCAAGATGCTGAAAAGTTATGTGCAGTAATTAAAATGCCATAACTGGCATTGAGATAATCACCGATCCGGATCTGGTCTGTTCCATTGGCATGATGTACGACCAGTTCCTGCGTCAGTGCATCAAAACTAAAAGAGTCATAACAGTCCTGATGCAGGCTTAACCAGTGTAAAGTGTCAGCCAGATTTTCATCTACAATATAGGTTTTGGCATGGAAATCTTTGCTCATTTAAGCCTTCTCATCATGTGGTACTGGTAATGATTTTAATGGATATGAGTTTAGATTAAATATAATGGATATAAAAAAGTGAGCATATCGCTCACTTTTTCTTGCAGTATTTTTTAATCTCTTTGGGTACCACATTTGCGGCATTCCCAATCTGCCCCAATTTCCTCCATTTGCTGGTATTCATAAATGTGCAGACAAAATATTTTTTTTAATAATTGAAGCATTGCTAAAACTCCTGTAATTATTTTTTATCAGCTTCCTGATCTTTCTTCCTGAAACATCCATGATTTTTGGTTTAAAAATCATATTATATTTATTAACATATTTTTACATTCTGTCAAATACACTTCGTCTGCTTTTTAAAGTTTTCTTTCTATTCAAATATCATCATTTCATAGGTTACTGATTTATAGAAGTTATCTTTAATCAATAAGGTTTTTACAAGACAATAAATTGAACTTTAAACTATTCTATAGGCTATATAACGCCTGATTCAGTCAATATCAGGCTTAGAGAGATTCGAAAAAAACTGAAGATAGATTCAGGCTTTCTATAAATTCGTTCAAATAATTTTGCCGGCATCATTACAGTGCAGCTAACTACTAGCCAGTATTTAATGCTTTTAGAAATTCCTTAAATTTTCTATATAAAATTGAAATTTGAAAGCTGCTTTTTAGTTTGAAAAAGATCATAAAAAAGTGAACCAGAATCTGCTTTAGTACTTACTAAGAAGAAATGATCAAAATATTTTTCGCCTTTACTTAGAATGATCTATTACCCACTAAAAGATTTTTCTAATAAATTTTTAGACTAAGCGAATTCGGATCAATATCATGCATATCTATTTCCTTAGCCTATTTTAATGTGATGAAATTGCATCTACAGCTATGGTATAAGGTACTTTTTCACACCATTAGATTAATATAATCGTCATAAAGTTAGAAAAGATTTGAAATACGACAGGTTTACATTTCTTTTGATTCTTCATAAAAACAATAATAATTACAATGGGTGTAAATCATGAATTATTGTGAGAATAAGGAATGATGACAGAGCAAAATCTGATACTACACAGACAAAAAATTGATCAGCTACGCCAAAGCAGTAGTTTGTCGCTATCTCATGCTGCACAACTAGAACAGAGCATTGTCAGTTCATGGCAGCGCTCGTCTGTAGCTCATATCCCCAAAGATCGTTTAGCTGCCCCACTCCTCGATCTCAAGAAAGTGCGTTCACCCTCAACTTTAAGTCATGCTTTGCAATATTGCGCTGAGAACCTTAAACACATTGCCGAACAGTCTTCTATGGTATTAGCTCTAGGAGATGTAGGTAGCACTGTAGTGTGGACAGCATCCAGTCCTGAAATGCGTAAGGTGGCTGAAAATGTGCATCTCATTGAAGGTGGTCAGTGGCGTGAAGAACTGGTTGGCACCAATGCTCTCGCGCTGTCGATCAAAACCCAACAGTCTAGCTGTGTGTTTTCTAGCGAACATTACATGCCATCGGTCCAAGATATGGCCTGTTATGCTGCACCCATTATTGATCCGTATTCCAAACACATTCTGGGTGTAATTGCCTTGTCCACTGAATGGCAAAAGCATAATAGTTTTGGACTACTGGCAGCAGAACGCTGTGCCTCCATTATTCAATCTGCTTTATTGGAATCACAAAGACAGCATTTATATATTCGTGCCTTTTCTGTCCCGCAGGTCATTTTTAATGGTAAAGCTCTAACAATTACGCCACGTCAGACTGAAATTCTTGCGATTTTAGCTTTATGTCCACAAGGTTTAAGTCTGGATAATCTGCATCAGGCCCTCTATGGCGAACGCAAAGTGAGTATGGGCACCTTAAAAGCAGAAATGTCACAACTTAGAGATCTATTAGGTGGCATGCTGGGTTCACGGCCTTATCGTATACTCGCTCATGTAGAAGCTGATTTCCTGCAAACAGAACAGTCTCTGGATGCCGGTTATATCGATTCTGCTTTGAAACTATATACAGGTGTATTCTTGGCAAAGACTGAAAGTCCATTTCTATGTGCTTGGCGGAATTGTCTGGAACTACGACTCAGTGATGCTATTTTTAAAGCCAATGAAACGGATATATTGCTTAAACATGTAGCACGTTTCCCAGAAGCAATTGATGCAGTAAAACGCTTAATTGAACTGATGCCAAAGAGTCAGTCAGTGCATCAGGTATTACTTAAAGTTCAGAAACTTTAAATATTAGACTTTATTTAATTTTAATTTTTAAACTTGTAATAAATTTCAATTGAACTAAAAATTAAAAATCCTAAAGAACCTTAACACTATAATTTTTATATATTTCCATTTAATAAATTGAGGACAGAAATCACTTATAGCAAGATATATGATTCTATTCTAAAATAAAAATATTTAGTTCCTGTTTTGAGCTCATTAAAATTTTGAAAAAAGAACAACGCCTGCTCCTTATCCTCTCAAGGATTTAGGATAAGCCAAAAGCTCGTATGGGGATACGTTTTCTTGGCCCGCTTTCAAAAAGCGTGAGCAGGGTTGTAAAAAAATGTAAGTCCATCGAGTGGAGAGTTGACTTACATAGAGGCTTACAGCGCCGTTTTAAAGATTTTGACTACTTGTGTATCTCTATTTTTATAAAATAAACATAAGGGATAAGTAAACCGTTTTTTTAATCTGTAATTTCCTTAAAAGCTATGGTTTGATTCCTTCTACCATTTCTCTATTATTACTAGGGGCTCTCACCGTAATAGAAGTATGGAATAAATCTATAGAGAAGACTACCTACCAAAATCCTACCTTTTATGAAGTTATTCTATTTCCTATATAGACGGAAAATATACATGGCTCTGCTTCTATGCTTTATTTTAATTAATTACATAGTGCTTACATAGAATCTGGAATTAAAAAAGCACCTAGAAGTAATGCTTCTAAGTGCTTGATAAATTTGGTGGGCCCAGACAGACTTGAACTGTCGACCAACGGATTATGAGTCCGCTGCTCTAACCAACTGAGCTATAGGCCCTATATAGACTGAATTTGTTATATTTCAACTAGTTCAGGCGCATTGAATACTAGCCAAGATTAGATCAAAAAACAAGTACTTTTCTTGCTGCTTGCACACTTAGCCAGCAACCATTTTTTATCCTTAATAACTGCCCTGTTTAGGATTTAAGACTTCAGTCTAATTTGAGTTAGCAAAGCCCTAATATGACATCTATATTTTCTATCTAAAATAAAGAGAGCTACGCTAATTATTCGAATATCAAATCGATAAATTGATCGCTTTTACGTCTCAATATATCCATAATCAATAAAAATACCAACTATTATATATGGAAATATAATCACAGGAAATATTCTTTAAAAATCTATAAAGGCTAAAATTCTGATTCCAATTTCTCGTCTTTACGCAAATCCATATAGATTTCGATTAAAGACCATACAATAACCAGTGCTAAAAGAAGCATTGAGAACATGAAAGCTGTAATATACGTCATAGGTTTCAATCTCAGAGAGAAAATGACCAGAAAATAGAAAAGACACAATTTCTTCTTTTCTTCGACAAAAGTCTAATAACTAAAATTTGTGCTGGATAGTCATTTTTTCATCATTTTAAGACTTATTTTATATAAGACGATATTTCCTAAGGATTATTAAGTATTTATTTATATCTTTCAGGTCTTAAAAAACTATTTAATATACATTTTTAATTTTGGATTTTTTATATTATTAATGAATTTTAATTAAAGCCTATTGACTGTGAATAAGAACAGGAAGAAATTATGCAGTTCATACCGTTAGCTCTTATTTCTTTCTACTTATGCTAAACAAATTTATTGGCGAATCTGCATTTAAACTTGCCGGTTGGCAATATCATGTCGAACCCGATGTACTCGAAGATAAACAGGTCATTGTCGGATTTGAACATACATCCATGATGGATGCAGTTCTATCTTTGGCACTCTTTAAAATGTATGACATCAAAATTCATACCCTGATCAAGAAAGAACTGTTCAAAGGCCCAATGAAACCAATTCTGGAAGCCATGGGTGGTATCGCGGTCGACCGTAAAGCCAATAAAGATATTGTCAGTATAATGGTTGAACATTTTCAGAATAATGAAAAATTCAATCTGGTGATCGCACCTGAAGCCACCCGTGCCAAAAATGGTGAAGCGCGTAAACCGATCCGTACCGGTTTCTGGCATATTGCCAAAGCTGCCAATGTGCCAATTGTGCTTATGTACGCCAATTCCAAGACCAAGCAAGGCGGGATTTTTGGCAAAATCTACCCGACTGATCTCGCGCATGATCTGGCTTTAATCAAGCAGCTCTATAAAGAGAATGTTGGTCTGGATATCATTATCCCGGAATAAACTTTCCATAAAAGGGCTTGAGAATAATGTTTCACCTGCCCTTTTATTATTTAGGCATTTTCTCAGCAAACATTTTCTTAAGTTTTTATTTACATTTATTGCTTTGCCTTTCTATTTTATTGCCTATTTTTTTGGCATTATCATTAAATCTCAAATCCAGACTCTTTTTTCAAAAAAAGAGCTTATGGTAGAATCGGCGCAATTCGATAGGCATACAGCCAATCTACAAGGAGCATATTTCGCATGGCGGGTCATTCCAAGTGGGCCAATATTAAGCATCGTAAAGCAAAACAAGATGCCAGTCGTGGTAAGTTGTTTACCAAATACATTCGTGAATTAACAACTGCTGCCAAACTCGGTGGCGCTGATGCGGGTAGTAATCCTCGTCTACGTGCTGTTGTAGAAAAAGCATTATCTGTAAACATGACACGTGATGTGATCAACCGTGCAATTCAGCGTGGTGCCGGTGGTGAAGATAACGATGATCTGAAAGAAGTAACCTATGAAGGTTATGGCGTAGGCGGCGTTGCGGTTATTGTTGAAACCATGACAGATAACCTGAACCGTACGGTTCCTGATGTACGTCACTGCTTTACTAAAACTGATGGTAACCTCGGTACCAACGGTTCAGTATCCTTCCTATTCACTAAACGTGGCGAAATTACTTTTGAAGATGTGTCTTTAGAAGATCAAATCATGGAAGTGGCGCTTGAAGCGGGTGCTGAAGACATCGAAGTGGATGAAGATGAAATCCTGGTGATCACTACGCCTGAAAGCTTCGGTACAGTACAAGATGCTTTAGCTGCTGCAGGTTTAAAATCTGATAACGCTGAAGTGGTGATGAGCCCGTCTACCAAAGCTGAAATCACAGATATCGACCAAGCGAAAAAAATCATGAAAATGATCGATATGCTTGAAGACCTAGACGATGTTCAAAACGTTTATACCAACGTTGAATTCTCTGATGAAGTTTTAGCGCAACTCGATGCCTAATCTTCTATGAGATCAAAACGCACCTTCGGGTGCGTTTTTTATATGTGTTAAAAAATGCCTGGAATTTTAAACCTTATTTAAAAGACCACTACAGTTAAAAACATTATATTCCTTGATCACAAAGCTGGAATGCAGTGCTACGACATGCTCGATCTTGCCGATTCGGCTTAATAGAATCTGACTATAATTTTCCATATCACGTGCCACAACTTCAACAATAAAATCTGCAGACTGCCCTGTCACCAGGAAAGCGTTAATGACTTCCGGAATATTTTCTAATTCTTCTAAAAATTTGGCAAAAGTATCGCTATCATGCTTGCTTAAGGAAACCTGCAACAGCACATGCAGGCTAAAGCCCAATTTTTGATAATTAATCTCGCGCTTCAAGCCACTGATAATATTATGATCGATCAAATGCTTGATCCTGCGGTGTACCGAACTCACAGATAAATTTACTCTCTCCGAGAGTTCATTCAGATTGACATCTTCATGGGTCAAAATTTCAAGAATGTGCTTATCAAAACGATCTAATTCCATCTTTAATCTCTTGCCATTTTATTCAAATACATCATTGTTTTGCTGATAGTATTGATAAATTTTTCATAAATTACCAGTTATTTGAAAAAAAATGCCAGACCCCTCTCAATGACCAGTTTTAAGTCATGCTTATGGTCATTCGTCGTATAAAACAAATTTTCGATAAACGTCGCTTTTAAATAAATCATTCTTATTTATCACTAAACTATTTATGAATAAAACCTATGGCGCTGATAACTGGATTTTCAAAGCATGATTAATCCAACTTAGATTTACACTTGTATAGAAATTGAATAAGAATTGAGCGGTTTATCTAAAACACACAACAAACATAACAAGATAAAAATTCGCAAGGAACGGTTATGGCTTTTAGTATTCTTAGTTCAATTAAAACTAAACTCAGTCCAGTGCTCACGACAGAGATACAAAATACGAGTTTACTTGGTGGTTTATTGGGTGGCAGTCTTTCTGGCATTATTGGTTCTATTACAGGTTCTACCCCCTCTACCCCTTCCCTAGATTCTCTCTTAAACAGCCTGCTTTCTGGCAAAAGTTTAAATTCCAGTTCCCTCACTGATTTAATTAGCCAATTTACAGGCTCAAATGCTTCTAAACTTGATATCAACAGTTTAATTAGCCAATTAACGAAAGCCAATGGTGGCGGTTTTGACATAGGTTCAATCAGCAATCTGCTTGGCAGTTTAATGGGTGGTAATACATCAACCCTGGATTTAAATGCAGTTATCAAATTGGTCAGCGGATTGATGGGTGGCAGTACTGGTAATCTAGATCTTAGTAAAATTGCTGAACTGGCTGGCAACTTATTGCAAGGTGGCGACCTTGATCTTACCCAAATCACTCAACTGCTGAGTGGACTGATTGGAGGTACTGCTGGTCTTGGCGGAACAGACATTGGGGTCATCGTCGGTATCGTCAGTGGTCTCATTCAAGGTGGTGATATTGATATCGCACAAATTGCTGAACTGGTTAGTGGCTTAATTGGTGGTTCTGGCGGACTTGGCGATGTAGATATTGGTCAAATTGCCAATCTAGTCGGTGGTCTCATCAGTGGCAATGCCGCTAGTGATCTCGACATCGGTGCAATTGTTGACTTGATCAGCGGATTGATCGGTGGCTCAACAGGTAGTTTAGATACCAGTTCAGTCAATCTGTTAGCCAGTAACTTAATAAGCAATGCAAGCAGTGACCTTGATATCGGTGCTATTACCAATTTGCTCAGTGGTCTAATCAGCAATTCAGGCAAAATCGATACGGGCACCATTGCGCAAACTGTAACGCAAAGCCTGATGCCACTGCTTGCATCGATTGATACAGGTAACTCATCCATTGATATGGAGCAGCTTACCCAAGTTTTACCAACAGTGGTTGGTAGTGTGACTACATTGGTATCTGCAATCAGTTCTGCAGGTTCAGGTAATGTGCCAGACACCATCGCAGATGTACTAAAAGGCATCAATCCACTGTTGAATCTATTAGCGAATAGTGACGTTCTTGACGCTGATCAGGCAGAAATCGTGAATTCTCTTTACGATGTCTTGAATGGCGTACAAGTGGTGCTGGATTTTGTGAATAACCCATTACTGCTCACCTTATCCAGCGACCTCAACAATGTGATTACAGCACTAAAACCAGTGATTGCGCTGATTGATAGCGAAGGTCAATTCTCGGATCTTCTGGATGGTGTTCAGTTTCCTGAAATTGGCGACCTGCTCGGGTCACTCGGTTCTGGCGTGCCAAGCTTAGAGGGTTTAGGTCTGGATGCATTCACGGATAGTCTTGGCAATTTAGTCGGTAACAACTCGTCCCTACAACTGCCTGATCTTAGCGAATTGATTTCCGGCATTAGTAATACTGATACGGCTACGAATATCAGCATTACTGAAATCCTCCCAACCATTAAAGAAACTATTACCAATATCTCAAGTGGTAGTTCCCTGCCGAAGTTTGACTTTAGCTCACTGCTCAGTGGCTTCAGTAAAACAAGTGATATTGATCAAACCAGCCCTTGGAGTTAATTCTAATCTCATAAAAAAAAGCGCTTTATGCGCGTTTTTTTATTTCATTTTTAATTTTATACACCGCGCCAATCAACACGGGCATTGCGCTCATTACGATACATCTTTTGAATATATTGCCCTAATGGCAACTCAGCCAGATGACTTTGATATTCCCGGTATTCATCCGACATCGATTCAAAGCTTTCCCTCTCCCACGGCGTTCCCGGAATAGCCAATAGAGGGGCCAGAATCGAACAAACCGCAATATCGGCCAGAGAGAAACGCGAACCGACGAGATAAGGTCCTTCTTTTTCCATACGGATCTGATTAAGCTGCTCAACCGAATCCTTGATAAATTGTTTGGACTGTTCCAGTGTTTCTTCAGTCAAGGCATAACCCTTGGTCAAAATGGTTTTTAGCAATGGCTTGGAGAATTTTTCAAACTGGCGCAGATAGCCTTTTTCTCCAATCAGAATATCCATCGATTCATGGTCATGCGATAAAGCCTGAGCCAGCATCCAGCGACGCACATGGCGGCCTAATTCCTGGGTGATTTCATCAATATCTAGTGCCTGCTGACGCAAGCTTGCTTCTGCAGGTAGCAGACGGTGTTCAGGATATTGCTCATCCAGATATAGAGCGATTTTGGTCGAATCCGCAATCCACCGTTCCTGATCACGCAGAATCGGTAAACGGTTTTGTCCAGTTTTCAGGCGGGCAAAGGCACGATGGGCACCCGGCATGAGGTTTTGCGCGACATATTCCAGCTCTTTGTAATCCAGCATCCAGCGTGCCTTTTCACAAAAATGAGAAAGTGGAAACTGGTATAAGATGCGCATAAATTCTCCATGCTTGTTTTTAGGTTAGATCGCATTAAAACCATCTAATTTAGTCGGATACTTTAGTCACCCCAGACTGGAAATACAATGAACTTTTTATTCAAAATAAAGATGTTGCTTATTCAACACGGCGATGAGTATTTTTATACATTTTTTTGTCTTGATTATCTATAAAGCAGATATGCACTGCTTTAAAAACATCTATTAAAATTAAGAAATTATTCAAAATCTATTTAATTTTAATCAGTTACTATATTCCAAATTTATAAGAATCTAGCAGTTTTTATCTTAAAGAGCTTTTTTTATAAGCTTTGCAAAAGCAATTGCTTAATTACATAAAGCTTTCGCTGTAACGTTTTGGCATCGATTTAGGATGTCATTATGTCTCGTTTAACTTCTGAAAAAGTTCATATCATCGAAAATGATCTCGACGCGATTAATGCTGCTTATCAGGTTGCAGACTTTGCCCTGGAAGGCCGTAATCAGCGTGATCAGCAACGTCTATTACCTTTTGCTGAGATTGACCTGTTCAGCCAGAAAGGCCTGGGCGGCATGCGTATTCCGAAACAGTACGGCGGTGCATTTGTTGCCAATAAAACCCTGGCTCATGTATTCCGGATTATTAATAAGGCTGACTCAAGTGTCGGGCAAATTCCGCAGAACCAGATCGCATTACTCAACATGATCGAGATCATGGGCACAGAAGAACAAAAACAGTTTATTTATAACGAAATTCTAAAAGGTAAGCGTCTGGCGAATGGCGGTCCAGAGCGCAATACCAAAGATACCAAGACGCTTGTCACCACTTTAACATTTGAAAATGGCCGCTATTTTGTGGATGGCGAGAAATTCTATTCAACTGGTAGTAGCTTCGCGCACTGGTTAGCGATTAAAGCGATTCATCCAGAAGGCCATGTAGTACTAACCATTGTCGATCGCAATGCTGAAGGTGTGGAAGTGATCGACAATTGGAATGGCTTTGGTCAACGCACGACTTCGAGTGGTACCGTCAAACTTCAGCATGTCGAAGTTGATCCGCTATTGATTTTTGATGAGCGTCTGTTAGGAAATCAACCAAGCTACCGCGGTGCCTATTCCCAATTGATGCAGGTCGCGATTGATGTCGGCATTGCCGAAGCTGCTTTTGCCGATACGCTGACTGCCGTACAAAAAGCACGTCCAATTGTCGATGCTCAAGTCGAAAAAGCCAGCTTAGAACATTATACCCTGCAGGAAGTTGGCAAATCTTCTGTGCTGCTCGATGCCGCGATTTTACTGCTGGATGAAGCCGCTGAATATCTGGATGAACTGGATCAGCTGGAATCTGTGACTGATGAGCAGGCAGCCAAAGCCTCAATTCTAGTGGCTGAAGCCAAGGTCTATGCCAACGATGCTGCGCTACATATCTCGGAAAAATTACTGGAATTGGGTGGAAGTCGCTCCAGCCTCAGTCAGCACAATCTGGATCAGCATTGGCGTAATGCCCGTGTGCATACCTTGCATGACCCGATCCGCTGGAAGCTGCATGCACTTGGGGATTATTACCTAAATCATAAACTCCCTGCCCGCCACGCCTGGATTTAAGGATATTTGCCATGACTTCATTTCAAAACATTAGTCCATTGCAGTCAGAACAGCTGGCACATGCGCACATCATCAAATCTGATGAAGAAGCACTAGAAATTGCCCATAATCTGGCAGAGCAGTTCAAGATTAATTCAGTACAACGTGATGCTGAACGTATTCTGCCTTTCGAAGAAATCGAGGCTTATAGCCAGTCCGGGCTCTGGGCGATTACTGTACCTAAAGAATATGGTGGTGCAGAAGTATCTAGCTATACGGTGGCACAAGTGATTGCCCTGATGAGCGGTGTGGATGGATCAATCGGTCAGATTCCGCAAAACCATTTCTATGGTCTCGAAATCCTGCGCAATAACGGCACGGAGGAACAAAAACAGAAACTCTATGCCGAAGTCTTAAAAGGTGCTCGTTTTGGTAATGCCCTAGCTGAATTCAAGACCAAGACTGCTGCACAGCGCCAAACTGCGATTCGCAAAACCGAGCAAGGTTATGTCATTAACGGCGAAAAATTCTATTGCACCGGCAGCCTGTTTGCGCACCGCATTCCGACACTGGTCGTGCATGAAAGCGAACAGCAATTCCTGGCCTTTGTCCCACGTGACAGTGAAGGTCTGACCCTGATTGATGACTGGAGCGGTTTTGGCCAGCGTACCACTGGCAGCGGCACGGTGAAATTCGACAACGTGCAGGTGCTTGAGGAAGATGTGGTACGTTTTGATACGGCCTATTCCCGCCCAACCATTTCCGGTCCTTTCGCACAATTGCTACATGCCTCCATTGAAACCGGCATTGCCCGTGCTGCATTTGAGGAAACCTTGGACCGTGTACGTCAGGCGCGTCCGTGGATTGATTCTGGTGTGGACAAGGCCACCGATGATCCGCTGACCAAACTTGAACTGGGCCGTGTGGTAGCTGATGTGCGTGCTTCTGAAGTGTTACTCAAACAGGCCGCACGTTCTGTTGATGCCGCCAAGGTTGCTCCGACTGAGGTCAGTGTTGCCAAAGCCTCTCTAGATGTAGCCAAAGTACGTGCACACAGTTCTGAAACCGCATTAAAAGCATCATCGAAGCTGATTGAACTGGCTGGCAGTCGTGGTAGCCAGCGCGAAGATGGCTTAGACCGCTTCTGGCGTAATGCCCGCGTGCATACCCTGCATGATGCTTCACGATGGAAATACTATTTTATCGCCAATTATTTGCTGAATGGTGTTCTGCCTCCACGCCGGGGGACATTGTAATGACAAAGACTACAACAAACTCGAAAACTAAAAAAATCCTGCTGAACGCTTTTGATATGAACTGCGTGGGTCATATCAATCATGGCTTGTGGGCTCATCCGCGGGATGAATCACACCGTTTTAATGAACTGAGCTACTGGACTGATCTGGCGAAAACGCTGGAAAAAGGTCTGTTTGACGGCCTGTTCATTGCCGACATTACCGGAGTCTATGATGTCTATCAGAACGGCATTGACCTGACTCTAAGAGAATCCATTCAGTTACCCAGCCATGACCCAAGCACGTTGGTATCTGCCATGGCAGCAGTCACTGAGAATCTCGGTTTTGGTGTCACGGTGAATCTCAGCTATGAATCGCCATATCAGTTCGCCCGCCGTTTTGCCAGTCTGGATCACCTGACCCATGGCCGTATCGGCTGGAATATTGTCACCGGTTATCTGGACAGTGCACAACGTCTGATTGGTGAAAATGGCCTGAAAGACCATGATCTGCGCTATGAACAGGCCGAGGAATTTTTACAGCTGTGCTACAAGTTCTGGGAAAGCTCCTGGGAAGATGATGCTGTCTTAAAAGATAAGCAGCAGCGTATCTTTACTGATCCAGCCAAGGTGCATCAGATCAATCACCAAGGCCAGTTTTATCGC
Source organism: Acinetobacter sp. YH12249 (assembly GCF_013417475.1). Lineage (NCBI taxonomy): Bacteria > Pseudomonadati > Pseudomonadota > Gammaproteobacteria > Moraxellales > Moraxellaceae > Acinetobacter > Acinetobacter sp. YH12249. The sequence continues at coordinate 150,743 of NZ_VPDX01000004.1, forward strand.
AGTCAGGGCGTATTCCAGGTTTCCCCTTCTGTTCAGCGTACGCCGGTACTATTCCAGGCTGGTGCATCACCGCGTGGTATGGCTTTCGCTACCCAGCATGCTGAAGGCATGTTTATTGGTGGTGAACATCCAGACAAGATCAAGAAACAGGTCGATCAGATTCGTCGTCAAGCGGTTGAACAAGGCCGTGATCCTGAAGCAATCAAAATTTTTGTCGGCATTACCGTCGTGACTGCAGCAACGGATGAACTAGCGCAGCAAAAGCTGGATGAATATCGCACCTATGCCAGCCCTGAAGCAGGTCTTGCACATTATTCCAGCTCAGTTGGCATTGACCTGTCCAAATTTGCTGATGATGAACCAATTCCTTACAAGAAGACCAATAGTATTGCGACGGTTAATGACAAATTCAAAGAGCAGCAGATCACACCCAATGACCTAAAAGCGCAACATGAGCTGGGTGGTCGTTATCCACTGATCGTAGGTAGTGGCGCAACGGCGGCAGAAAAACTGATTCAGCTGATTGATGAAACTGGTATTGATGGCTTCAACCTGACCCGCACGGTGGCACCTGAATCGCATCAGGATTTTATCCAATTTGTGATTCCTGAATTACAGCAGCGCGGACGCTATAAAACTGAATATGAACAAGGCAGTTTCAGACACAAACTGTTTCAGCAAGGTGACCGCTTACCTAGCGCGCATCCAGTACAGCAATTCCGATGTCAAAACTCTGCCTCTACCGCGAACACAAACTTAAAGCAAAAACAATCAGCATAAATTTATTTTGAGGTGCAACATGGCACAAACAGCTAAAACAAAATTCACCATGATTGGGGTGATTATTGCCGCCGTGATTATCGGCTTGGTGATCTGGAATCAACAAAAGAAATCCGGTTCGGATGAACTGGTGATTGGGATCAGCCCGTCCTTCGCTAAACCTTTACAAGTCGCAGCCGAAGAGGCCAAACAGCAAGACATCAATGTCAAACTGGTCGAGTTCTCAGACTGGAACACACCAAACATCACCCTGAATCATGGTGACATTGATGCTAACTTCTTCCAGCATCAGCCATTTTTGGATAATGCGAAGAAAGAAACTGATTTTAAAATCAAGGCGTTTGCCAAAGGTGCAGCAACTCATGTTGGTCTATATTCCAAGAAAATTAAGAGTCTGGATGAACTTAAAGACGGCGCGAAAGTTGTAGTGCCAAACGATCCAGTCAACCAAGGCCGTGCTCTATTGTTATTACAACAGGCTAAACTGGTGACTTTAAAAGATCCGAATAACCACCTTTCTAGCCTAAAAGATATTGCAGTGAATCCGAAAAATCTGCAATTCGTTGAGGTTGAAGGTCCGCAAACTGCACGTGCCATTGATGATGTTGATCTGGCTTTCGGTTACCCGCACTATCTACGTCTGGCTAAAACAGCTGATCCAGAACAAGCGTTGTTATTTGACTCTAACAAAGACAACCGTTACGCGATCCTATTTGCGGTACGTGAGGACTATCAGGACAAAAATGACAAGCTGAAAAAATTTGTTGAAATCTATCAGAACTCACCTCGCGTGAAGGAAGCATTAGATGCTGACTTCGGTGCGAAACTCTGGTTCCCAGGTTGGAAATAAGGTGCGATGATGACACAAGTAAATTCGTCAAATTCGAATGCAAAGAAGTGGATCATTGACGGTGTCATTTTGGCACTGATTCTCGGTCTGGCGGCTTACCGTTGGACCAAGGGTCAGCAGCAGGAGGATGTACTGACCATTGGCATTAGCCCACCTTATGCAGACTTATTGCAAAGTGTGGCTGATGAACTGAAACCGCAAGGTATTAATGTGAAACTGGTTGAATTTTCCGACTGGCATGCACCCAATGTCGCGGTACAGAATGGCGACATCGATGCTAACTTTTTCCAGCAAAGTGTGTACTTAGGAAATGTCATTCGCGAAACCAACTTCGATCTACATAGTTTCGCGCCCGGTACGGGTAGCCATGTCGGTTTATATTCTAAGAAATATAAATCGCTGGATGAGTTACCACAAAATGCCCGTGTGGTCATTCCAAATGATCCGGTGAATCTGGCACGTGCCTTGATCCTTCTTAACCGTGCAAAACTGATTGAACTGAAAAATATCAACAATGAATTATCAACCGTTAAAGACATCAAGAATAATCCTAAACAGTTGCAGTTTATTGAAGTTGAAGGCCCACAAACGGCACATGCCTTGAATGAAGCTGATCTGATCTTTGGTTATCCACATTATCTAAAACTTGCTAAAGCAGCAGATCCACATGATGCTCTGTTCCTGGATCCAATCGACAAGAAATACGCCATTCTGTTTGTGACACGCAAAGACTACGAAGATAAAAACCAGAAACTGGCGACTTTCGTAAAAGCTTTCCAGAATTCTGAAAAAGTCAAAGCAATTCTGGACCAGGATTTTGGTACTGGTATGTGGTTTGAAGGCTAGAAATAAGGTGAATACTATGGTGAGTTTTGGTTCTCAGATGGCGTTTTCCGTCCCACATATCAAAATCCGTGACCTGAATAAATACTATGAGGTACAAGGCAAATCGGTACATGCCTTGAAAAACATCAATCTGGATATTCCTGAAGGCAAGATCTTCGGGATTATCGGGAAAAGTGGTGCGGGGAAATCCTCGCTGCTACGTACCCTAAATGGTCTGGAACAGATCAGCGAAGGTCATATCCATATCCATCAGCAGGATTTGGCTGGCTTAACCCATGCTGAACTGATCCAGCTTCGTCAGCGTATTGGCATGATTTTTCAGCACTTCAACCTGATGTCTGCCAAAACCGTCTGGGAAAATGTAGCTCTGCCTTTAAAAGTTGCAAATTATAAAAAATCAGACATTGATGCGCGTGTAAACGAAGTGCTGCAACTGGTCGGCTTAAGCGATAAGGCTCAGAACTACCCTTCTCAGCTATCCGGTGGCCAAAAACAGCGTGTCGGTATTGCCCGCGCGCTGGTGCATCACCCGGAAATTCTACTCTGTGATGAAGCCACTTCTGCACTGGATCCGGAAAGCACTTCCGTGGTGTTATCACTGTTAAAAGAAATCAATCAGAAACTTGGTATTACCATTGTGCTGATCACCCATGAAATGCAAGTGATCCGTGAAATTTGCGATCAAGTCGTCGTGATTGAAAAAGGTGAAATTGTCGAATCCGGTGAAGTCTGGTCTGTATTCTCTAACCCACAGCAACAGATCACCCAGGAACTGCTGAATCTGGAACAACTGGAATTACCATTTGCGATTAGTCCTGAAGTAACAACAGATACCACGCATAGCATTATCAAACTGCGCTATGCCTCTAGTGTTCAGCATTCCCCAGATTTGAAAGTGATTTTCGAACAGTTCGAGCATCCGGTGCATCTCTATCAAAGTCATATCGACAGCATCCAAAATCATCTGGTCGGTAGCCTGATTGTCGCAGTTGCCGATCTAAACCTGGATACTGACTTACTTCAGCAAAAACTAAAACAACACATTGCACAGATTGAGGTGATTGGCTATGCACGACCAACTCATTGATTTATTACTAACAGGAACCACCGATACCCTCATCATGGTTGGTGTATCCGCAATCGTTGCCTTTCTGATTGGTTTACCGATGGCAGTAGTACTGGTCAGTACATCTGAACACGGGATCTATCCATCCAAACCCATTAATCAGGCTCTGGGCTGGATTGTAAATATTACCCGTTCGGTGCCTTTCCTGATTTTAATGGTCGCTTTAATTCCCCTTACCCGCTGGATTGTAGGCACCAGCTATGGCGTCTGGGCAGCAGTTGTACCTTTAACGTTGGCCGCGACTCCTTTCTTTGCGCGTATTGCTGAAGTGAGTTTACGTGAAGTCGATCAGGGACTGATTGAAGCGGCTCAAGCGATTGGCTGTAACCGTAAGCAAATTATCTGGTATGTGCTATTACCTGAAGCTTTACCAGGGATTGTGGCCGGTTTTACCGTCACTTTGGTGACCATGATTAACTCATCAGCAATTGCCGGTGCTATTGGTGCCGGTGGTCTGGGCGACATTGCCTACCGTTATGGCTATCAGCGTTTTGACATGCAGATCATGCTGGCGGTGATTGTGGTGCTGGTGATTCTGGTCATGCTGGTTCAGGCCACTGGTGACACCCTATCGAATCAGCTCGATAAACGTAAAATTTAAAAACATCTATTTCATAAGTTTTCAACAAAGCACCCAGCCATGACCTGACTTTGTCATGGCTTTCATGTAAAATCACTGGCAATTTTTATATAACGCTTTGTGAGTTATTTCATGGGTTTTAATTGTGGTATTGTAGGCCTGCCTAACGTTGGTAAATCTACGCTTTTCAATGCATTAACTAAAGCTGCAATTGCTGCGGAAAACTTCCCATTCTGTACGATTGAACCAAACACCGGTATCGTGCCTGTACCAGATCCACGCTTGGATAAACTTGCTGAAATCGTAAAACCACAACGCGTGGTACCAACTACCATGGAATTCGTGGACATCGCGGGTCTGGTTGCTGGTGCATCTAAAGGCGAAGGTCTGGGTAACCAGTTCCTGGCGAATATCCGTGAAACTGATGCAATTGCTCATGTTGTTCGTTGTTTCGAAGATGAAAACGTGATTCACGTCAACGGTAAAATTGATCCGCTTGATGACATCGCAACGATTAACACTGAACTTGCTCTAGCTGACCTTGAAACTGTGACTAAAGCAGTGACTCGTCTGGCAAAGTCTGCAAAAGGTGGCGATAAAGAAGCTGTAGCCACTAAAGCCGTTCTTGAAAAAATCCTACCTCTTCTAGATGAAGGCAAACCTGCCCGTGCAGCAAATCTGGATGATGATGAACGTAAACTGGTTCGTGGCTTTGGTCTATTAACACTTAAACCAACGATGTACATCGCTAACGTGGCAGAAGACGGTTTTGAAAATAATCCGCACCTCGATGCGGTACGTGAACTGGCAGCTGCTGAAAATGCAATCGTGGTTCCGCTTTGCAACCAGATTGAAGCTGAAATTTCATTGCTTGAAGATGAAGACCGTGCTGAATTCCTGGAAGCAATGGGTATGGAAGAGCCAGGTCTGAACGTGGTAATCCGCGCAGGTTATTCACTGCTTGGCCTACAAACTTACTTCACTGCCGGTGTACAGGAAGTTCGCGCCTGGACGGTTAAAGTCGGCGCTACTGCGCCTCAGGCAGCGGGTGTCATTCACACTGACTTCGAAAAAGGCTTTATCCGTGCAGAATGTATTGCTTATGATGATTTTGTACAGTATAACGGCGAAGCTGGCGCTAAAGAAGCAGGTAAATGGCGTCTAGAGGGTAAAACTTATATCGTTCAGGACGGTGACGTTCTGCACTTCCGTTTCAACGTATAAGTTGAAGCCAAAGAAAAGCCCCAAATCTGGGGCTTTTTTGTTACTAAATTTGGCTTCTTGCTATTCTCATACGCATCTTTACATCCTATTTATAAAAATCTCTTCCCATAACATTAATGATAATAATTCTCATTGTATTTAATACAACTCAAGCGTATTTTAAAATTTAGTCGAGAATTCCACTCACTCAATCACGCTTAAGGACAATTAAAAATGAGCTATACCCTTCCCGAACTCCCTTATGCTTATGATGCATTGGAACCGCATATTGATGCTAAAACCATGGAAATCCACCATGCCAAGCACCATCAAACTTATATCAACAACATCAATGCAGGTATTGAAGGCACAGAATGGGAAGATCTTTCTGTAGAAGAACTGGTGAGCAAAGCCAATCAGGTACCTGAAGATTTGAAAAATAATGTGATTAATAATGGCGGCGGTCATGCCAACCATTCCCTGTTCTGGACAGTAATGAGTCCAAGTGGAGGTGGCAATCCTCAAGGTGAAATTGCACAGGCGATCGACAAGGAGCTTGGCGGCTTTGAAGCCTTTAAAGAAGCTTTTACCAAGGCAGCCCTGACCCGTTTTGGTAGCGGATGGGCCTGGCTCAGCGTGGCACCTGATCAAACCATTATCATAGAAAGCAGCGCCAATCAGGACTCACCACTCATGCATGGCAATACCCCGATTCTAGGTCTGGATGTCTGGGAACATGCGTACTATTTGAAATACCAGAACCGTCGTCCTGAATATATTGCCGCTTTCTTTAATGTTGTGAACTGGAAGGAAGTGAATCGCCGTTATCTAGAAGCACTTTCAACATAAATGAACACAGTAGGACGTAATCTCATGTCTTGGCACTCTTTACGTTTGCTCTGCGGCCTCAGTATACTTTTGGGCGGAGCAGTGTTGTATCTAGAACGTCTGTTCATGTTGCTTTAAGACATGATCGTCTATTGTATGGGAAGCCTTATTCTGAGGCTTCTTTTAATTTTTGCTGTTTAATTTTTTCTATAGGGAGATGGATTTAAAATTTAAGAACGCAATTCACAGACATTGACGCTATCGAAGCCATTGGTACATGGTGCCACTTCACACGCATGAGAAGCTTGTACTCCACTTACTAAAACAGCACTCATACTTATCGCTAAAAACAATTTATTAAACATTTAAAATGACTCCAAAAATTAACTTTTATCTCTAAATCGCTTGATTATGAGTTAATTATAGGACTTTTTTAATGATTCAGGGCAATCTTTTTGATTTTAATTATTGTTTATTTATATAAATAGAATCGTTTTTTATAACAAAAAAGCGGAACCGAAGTCCCGCCTGAAGATTATAAAACCCGATTAAGACTGTTCAGCTACTGCATTACCTTTCTGCTTTGGATCAGTATTTCCCAGTTCAGGATGAGCAATAGCTCCCTGACATTGCTGTTTATCACGCTCATAGTCGGCCTGTTTCTGTGCCACGCTACTGCTATTTTCAACGGTGCTACGTGCCCAGATTTCCAGACTGGTTAACGCCTTGCGACATAAGGCATATTTTCCTTCCGTCACTGAGTCAGTCATTTTCACATTAATGCGCCAGTCAGTACTCAATTTACGGGCCGGTTGACGTACCTGAGCATCTATCTGTTCCATTTCCTTGTTATAAACCAGCGGATCGACTTCATTCATGAATTGCCATGCAGCATTGGCATAAGTGGTCGCATCATTGGAGAGTTTAGGTGCCGCTTTAATTTCGGCTTTTGGCGCTTGACTGTCATTTCCACAAGCTTGAAGAAATAAGGTGCTGCCGATTAAAACACCGACCAGCATTGCACGTGTCTTGAACATCAACATATCAGAATCGCCAGTTAAACATTTCGGCACTATGCTAGTAAATTCGCGTACAATACACAATCTTGATTTAATCCCTGTTTTAACTCTCTCCCTCAAGGTGTTTTGTGTCTGACCACAATCCAGTAGCGATGCAACCTGCCGGTTTCTGGCAAGGTGCCAAAGATAGCCAGGCCATTATATTTACTTACCTTCCGGTCTCCTTTGCCTTTGGCGTTTCTGCCACCCAGTTCGGCTTTACTGCCTGGGAAGCCTTATTTCTGTCCTGCTCCATGTATGCCGGTGCCAGTCAGTTTTTAGTTGTAGCGTTACTTGGTAGCGGTACTTCGATCTGGATGACTGCATTGACCGTGATTGCTTTGGACATTCGCCATCTTTTATACGGCCCAGCTTTACAAAACCTGATCCAAGATCGTTTAAACCTGAAGAAAACCGCAGTCTGGGCTTGGGGTCTTACTGATGAAGTCTTTGCTTCAGGTATGATCAAGCTGTCGCAACGGCGCCAAGAATGGTCAGAATCATGGATGTTAGGTCTAAGTCTGTTTAGCTGGCTGTCTTGGGCGACAGGTTCATTTTTAGGTGGATTATTTGCTGATCAGGTCAGTAATTTGCCACAATTCTTGCAGGCGGCTTTAGATTTCCTGCTACCTGCCCTGTTCTTAAGTTTCTTATTGGCAGCCTTTGAAAAGAAACACACCTTTGTGGTGACCATCACGATTATTGTCTCAGCAGTTGCCTGTTATTTTATCGATCTGTCCGCTGCGATCTTTATCGGCATCAGTTCCGGCATTTTGGCCGGCCTGTTCAAGCACTATGTGCTGAAAAAACCAGATCCTGAATATGCAGGAGATCAATCATGAATCTTGAAATTATTTTGGTCGGGATTATTGTCGGGATTGCCAATTTTGCCTCACGTTTTGGTCCATTCTATGTGATTCAAAAATTTCAGCAGGGTTCGCAAAAACGTGGTGCGCTATGGTTGAAAATTGCCTTGGGTTCGATTGGAATTGCTGCCATCAGTTCCATGCTGGTTGTGGCGACCTTACCGCCCTTATTGGAAACGCCAGATAAAAGCTTTGCCATGCTGATCGGTTTTATTGTACTCGCTGGACTGTATTTCAAGTTCAAGAAAATTGTCATGGCGACCTTAACTGCTGCTTTAACCTATGGTCTGATTTATACCTATATCCCCATGCCTTTTTAAGCCTTTTAGTAAATTAGAAATCTCATTCAAGACTTATGCTAAATTAAATGCATAAGTCTTTTTGATATAAGAAGAAAAATAAGGAAAATATTGGCATGTTCGAGCCAAAGCAAATGATTGAAGGGAAAATTTTTATTCATCATCGACGTGATGAAATGTTAGCTATTTTTAATCAATACGAATTACCCGGCTGTTATTTTGAATGTTTTATCAATGCACAGAATTTTACTGGTCATTTTGTAGAAGTGGTTGCTGAACCCTCAGATCATGTCCGTGTCATTTATATTCAGAAGCATGGCAAAAATAAAATCGTTGTCCTATATAACCAGACTCAACAGGTGATCCATCTGCATCCTAAACAAATCATTTTTAGCCGATGGAGCCTGTTACATAAAGGCATTCCAAATCTCATTTATGTATTTTGCTTTAGTATAATTTTACTGTTTCTATTTTTTGCACTTGTCGCAGTGTCAAATCATCAATTCCACTTTTTCACTGTATTCTTAGATGCACTGCAATTTTCAGGATTTGGTTTATTGCTATGGATATTTGGTTTTATCTGTCCTTTTGTCATTCCCTTTTATGCCTTTAAGAGAATACAAAGTCTGAAACTTCTCTATCAACTTCAGCTCAATGACAAGCAAATTTTGCATATGGAAAAACTCAATCCGCAAAACCGGATTTATCATTTAAACCCGGTGAAAAATACAGTAAAGCGAACTGCCTGATTTCAGATGCAATTCTCTATAAACTTTTATAAATAAAACTGCTGGCTAATATCACAATTTTGTATGAAACTCGGCTTATCTCGGCATTGAGTTCTGTTATGCTAAAAGTCCATAAAATCAAGCATGGATAATACACATGAACGTGACTATTGGTACTCCTCTTCAATCTTCAGCTTTTAAAGTTCTATTGCTAGGTTCAGGAGAACTAGGTAAGGAAGTGGTGATTTCCTTGCAACGTTTAGGTGTAGAAGTTCATGCTGCAGATCGTTATGCAGATGCTCCTGCCATGCAGGTGGCACATTTTTCTTATGCCTTAAATATGGCAGATGCAGCGGAACTCAAACAGCTTATTCAAAAAATTCAGCCGCATCTCATTGTTCCTGAAATTGAAGCGATTGCGACCGAAGTGCTGGTTGAAATTGAAGAACAGAATATTGCAACCGTAATTCCTTCAGCTAAAGCAGTGAACCTGACCATGAACCGTGAAGGCATTCGTCGTCTGGCGGCTGAAGAACTAGGCTTACCGACCTCTGCTTATCGCTTTGCCGATTCTCTGGAATCTTTCCGCGCAGCCTGTGATGACATTGGTTATCCAAACTTTGTGAAGCCGGTGATGTCTTCTTCAGGTAAAGGCCAATCTCGCGTGAAAAGTTTTGAAGAAGTCGATGCTGCTTGGGAATATGCGCAAACAGGTGGTCGAGTTAATCAGGGCAAAGTGATTGTCGAATCACAGATTGATTTTGATTTTGAAATTACCCTGCTTACTGTGCGGGCTAAGAATCCTCAAACTGGCGAAATCGAAACCTCATACTGTGATCCAATCGGACACCGTCAGGACTCAGGCGACTATGTAGAAAGCTGGCAGCCTCAGCCAATGAGCCCAGCTGCTCTGGAAGAATCAAAACGTATCGCCAATAAAGTCACCACGGCATTGGGCGGTTGCGGCATTTTTGGTGTAGAACTCTTTGTCAAAGGCGACAAAGTATGGTTTAGTGAGGTTTCACCTCGCCCGCATGACACTGGTCTGGTCACTTTGGCTTCCCAGTTCCAGAGTGAATTTGAACTGCATGCCCGTGCTATTTTAGGCTTACCAGTCAATACAGCTCGCCATAGTGTGGCTGCCAGTGCCGTGATTTACGCAGGTGTCGATGATCGCAATCTTTCATTTTCTGGCCTGAATCTTGCTTTAGCCCATGCCGATACCGATTTACGCCTGTTTGGTAAACCTGAAGGTTTTAAACGCCGCCGTATGGGTGTCGCGACTGCGCGTGCTGAAAGCATTGAACAGGCTCGCGAGCTGGCTCAACAGGTTGCTGACCAAGTTAATGTGAATCAAAATTAAGTAAATAAAACGGACCCCTGTTCATGATCAATACCTCCCCGCTGCTGAATTACATAAAAAGTCACAATGACATCAAAGCGATCAATCAATGGCGTAGCGATGTAGAAAATCAGCTTCAGGAATGTTTTGAAAATGGACAGTCCATCCGTGACATCATTCAGGCCCGTTCTAACCTGATTGATGAAGCTCTGCAATTCTTATGGAATCATGCTGGACTGGATCAGACTGATTTGGCGCTTTTTGCAGTCGGCGGTTATGGCCGCCGCGAAATGCTGCCATATTCAGATGTCGATATCATGATCCTCTCAGAAGATGATTTCACTTCAGAGCAGGAAAAGCTGATCTCCAGCTTTATTTCTTCGCTTTGGGATGTCGGTAATTTCAAACCGGGCATCAGTGTCCGTACTATCAATGAATGTGTCAATCAGGCCAGCAGTGACCTTACTGTAGCGACGTCCTTAATCGAGGCACGTCTAATCATTGGTAATGAAAATTTAACCAAGTGGCCACGCCGGATCGTGTCACAAACCTGGACAGATAAAACCTTTTTTGATGCGAAAATGGACGAGCAGCACAAACGCTATGCTCAGCACAATAATACTGAAAGCAATCTGGAACCGGATATTAAAAATGCACCGGGCGGTATCCGTGATATTAATCAGATTGGCTGGATTGCCAAACGTCATTTCCGTGTCAACCGTATTTATGACCTGGTGCATCTGGGCTTTATTTCAGAGTTTGAACTTGCCGTACTCGAAGAAGCTGAAAGCTTTCTCTGGGAAATTCGTCATCATTTACACCGCCTGACCAAGCGCGATGAAAACCGCTTGCTGTTTGATTATCAACGGGATATTGCAGCGATGTTTGGCTATACCCGTGAAGAAGGTCAGTCACCGAACTATCCAATCGAACAGTTCATGAAGCGCTATTACCGTAGCGCGCAGCAGGTTTCGACTCTGAATGAAATGCTACTGGCTTATTTTAATGAATCAGTCATTACCCCACGTTTACCCCAATATGAACGCCAGATTGAAGAAATTAATGAAAACTTTAAACTGGTCGATGGCAAGTTAGCAGTTCAACATCACAAGATTTTCTCGGAAAAGCCAAGTGCCATTCTGGAAATCTTCTATTTGCTGGCCAATCGTCCTGAAATTGAGGGTATTCGCGCGCGTACTTTACGTCTGCTTACTCTGGCAGCTAAACGTATTGATCAGGATTTCCGTGATAATCCGGTACACCAAGCCCTGTTTATGGCCATCATTCGTTCACCGCATCGCCTGTACGAAACGCTAGTTGCGATGAAACGTTATGGTGTTCTGGGCAAATATATTCCGGCTTTCGGACAGATTACCGGCTTGATGCAATATGACCTGTTCCATATCTATACCGTGGATGCACATACCCTGCTCTTGATCCGCAATCTGAACCGCTTCAAAGAACCCGAATTTGCCAAAGAATTCCCAGTGGTCAGCTCCGTGTTCCAGCGTCTGGCACGTCGTGACATTGTTTATCTAGCGGCTATTTTCCATGACATTGCCAAAGGTCGTGGCGGTGATCATAGTGAGCTTGGTGCAGCCGATGCGATTCAGTTCTGCCGTACCCATGGCTTTACCGAACGTGAATGCAATCTGGTTGCCTGGCTGATTGAAAACCATTTGTCCATGTCAGTGACCTCACAGAAAAAAGACATTTCCGATCCGGATGTGGTCAAAGAATTTGCTGAAAAAATGGGAGATATGGAGCATCTGGATTATCTGTATACCCTAACCGTGGCAGATATTAATGCGACCAATCCAAAACTCTGGAATACCTGGCGTTCATCTTTGATGCGTCAACTCTATACGCATGCGCGTGATGTCATCCGTTCCGGTCTTGGTCGTCCGGTTGATTATCAGATGCTGATTGAAGATACCAAATTCGAAGCCAGTGAACGTCTGGTAGAACATTTCTCGCTTTATGACGTTGAAAAAGTCTGGCAGGAACTGGGCGATGACTACTTCCTGAAAGAATCTGCCGATGAAATCGCCTGGCATACCCGCGCCATTCTGGAACATGGCGATAATCCTGCACCATTGGTATTAATGCGTGCACATCGTAAATATGCACAGGATGCCGTGCAGATCTTCATCTATACCCAAGACAAACCAAATCTGTTCGCTACCACGGTTGCTGTTCTGGATCGCATGAATCTGGACGTTCAGGATGCCCGGATTATTACCGCAACCAAAGCTTTCAGTCTGGATACCTATGTTGTCCTTGACCGTTTTGGCACCCTTCTGACCGATCCGGAACGTGAAGCTACCGTCATTGAAGCCTTACAGGATGCCTTAAGTCATTCTGATGAATATCCAGGTCTGATGCAGCGCCGGATTCCGCGTCAGTTACGTCATTTTGATATTGAAAATACCGTCGATATCACCCTTAATGAAGCTTTAAACCAGAATATGGTTGAAATTGCGACACTTGACCATCCTGGTTTACTTGCGAAAATTGGCGGTTTATTTATGATGCAGGGTCTGGATATTCACTCTGCCAAAATTGCTACGCTTGGCGAACGTGCTGAAGATATTTTCTTTGTCACCAAAAAAGATGGCAGCCCAATGACCCAAATAGAGTCTGACAATTTTGCAGCGGCATTAAAAGCTGCTCTAGATGAGGCCTCACATCAGGTCAATGCTCAACACTAACACACTGCTCGGTAACACATTCATGAACTCTAGCTTGTCTTTATTGCATCCATATCCGTTTGAAAAGTTGAATAAACTTTTTGCGGATATCCAGCCTGCGAATATGCCTTTGATTCCCCTTTCAATTGGTGAACCAAAGCATCCAGCACCCGAGTTTGTGAAACAGGCGATTATTGATAATTTTCAGCATCTATCGACTTATCCGAACAGCAAAGGCTTACCTGAATTACGAGAAAGCATTGCCAACTGGCTGACTCGTCGTTTTAAACTGAATAGCATCAGTGCAGACAGCAATGTATTACCGGTCTCTGGTACCCGTGAAGCAATCTTTTCTTTTGTTCAGGCGCTGATTAATCGTGAAGATGCGCCTTATGTGGTGATGCCAAACCCTTTCTACCAGATTTATGAAGGTGCTACCCTGCTTGCAGGTGCAAAACCTTATTTCATTAACTGTACTGAAGAAAATGACTACTTAGGCGACTTTGATTCAGTTCCGGCTGAAGTCTGGGAAAAAACTGCCCTGTTATTTGTGTGTACACCGGGCAACCCAACAGGTGCTGTTCTTTCTAAAGAGCAGTTTAAAAAGCTGATTGCACTGTCAGACAAATATGATTTTGTCATTGCTTCTGATGAATGCTATTCAGAACTCTGGTTTAATGAAGCACCGACAGGTTTACTGGAAGTGTGTGCCGAGATTGGCCGAGATGACTATAAAAACTGTGTCGTTTTCCATTCTCTATCTAAACGCTCCAACCTGCCAGGCATGCGTTCAGGCTTTGTTGCAGGTGATGCCACTTTACTCAAACCTTATCTGCAATACCGTACTTATCACGGTGCAGCGATGCCGGTGCAACACCAGTTAGCATCAATTGCAGCCTGGAGTGATGAAGCGCATGTAGAAGAAAACCGGGTACAGTATCGTGCCAAGTTCGATCTGTTCCAGAAAGAATTGGGGCACTTGCTTCCGCTGAAAAAACCGGATGCGGGTTTCTACTATTGGCTCAAAGTGGACAATGATGAAGCTTTTGCCAAAATGTTGATGGAAAAAGCGCATATCAAAGTATTGCCAGGCCGTTATCTGTCTCGTGAAACTACGCAAGGTAACCCGGGTGAAAATCATGTGCGTCTGGCATTGGTGGCTGATCTGGCACAATGTGAACAGGTAATTCAGCGTTTAAAAGCGATTCTTTAATCTTTTAAGATCTAAACACAAATAAAAAACCCACTTTCCAGAAGTGGGTTTTTTATGGATTTTGGCTACAAATTATTCTTCTATTTCACTTATTTTCTATTCATTAGAAATTAGACATTTCAAATAAACTTATAAAACCTTTTCAATTTCTGTTTCGAGATCTTCAGGTTTGGTGGTAGGTGCAAAACGGTTTAATACCTTGCCATCACGACCAATCAGAAATTTGGTGAAATTCCACTTAATGCCATTTCCTAGAATTCCTTTGGAATTATTGGTCAAGTAACGGAAGATTGCATGCGCTTCCGGACCTTTAACATCTACCTTGGAAAACATTGGGAAAGAAACCCCATAATTTTTCTGACAAAATTCCCCGATCTGTTCATTTGAACCTGGATCCTGTCCGCCAAACTGATTGCATGGAAAACCTAAAACTTCCAGTCCCTGCTCTTTATATTTCTGGTAAAGCTTTTCCAGACCTGCAAATTGTGGAGTGAAACCACATTTACTCGCGGTATTTACGATTAAAAGTACTTTTCCTTCATAATCTGCAAGCCGTTTGTTTTTCCCATCTAACAACTCAGCTTCAAACTGATAAATGCTGGTCATGGATAAGTTTCCTCGTCAGTTTTTTCTTGTGTTTGTAATTCTAAAGAGGCCGAGTTTACACAATAACGTAAGCCAGTCGGTTCCGGACCATCCGGGAAAACGTGCCCCAAATGTGCATCACAATGATGGCAAACAATTTCTGTTCTCACCATACCATGTGAAGTATCAGGTAATTCTTCTACAACTGAGCTGCTCACAGGACGATAGAAACTTGGCCAGCCGCAACCGCTGTCATATTTAGTGGTTGAAGAAAACAGTGGTGTACCACAGCAACGGCAGACATAAGTCCCTTCCTGTTTTGTATTCCAGTACTTACCTGTGAATGCCGGTTCAGTTCCTTTTTCACGCGTAATGCGAAACTCTTCTGGTGATAACTCTCTTTGCCATTCCCGGTCTGTTTTATTGAGTTTTCCCATCACTAACTCCTTTAAATCTTTGACATTCAATGTCATGCTTCAGTACTTCCATATTTACGCTAGAGATGAAAAAATTTCTAGCGAAATTTCAGCATAGATTGTGATATTTGCGTAATCTATAGGTTTAACTTAAAAATTAATTGGATGGAATTATGTCCGGTATTGGTAACACCCCCCCTCGCGAGATCAAGAAATCGTCTAAGCTTGAGCATGTTTGCTACGACATTCGCGGACCAGTGTTACGAGCGGCCAACGAGATGGAAGAAGCCGGACATAAAATTATCAAACTGAATATCGGAAATCCCGCCCCATTCGGCTTTGAAGCCCCGCAAGAAATCATTAATGATGTTGCACTGAACCTGCCAAATGCAATTGGTTATACGGATTCCAAAGGAATTTTCCCGGCACGTAAAGCGATCTGCCAGTATTACCAGCAAAAAGGCATTCTGGATATGCACGTGAACGACGTGTATGTCGGCAATGGCGTATCTGAGCTGATTGTAATGGCGATGCAAGGCCTGCTGGATGATGGCGATGAGATGCTGATTCCAATGCCGGATTATCCATTATGGACTGCGGCAGTGAACCTGTCTGGCGGTACTGCGATTCACTATAAATGTGATGAAGAAGATCACTGGTATCCTGATATTGCGGATATGGAAAGCAAAATCACGCCAAATACCCGCGGGATCGTGATTATCAACCCGAATAATCCAACTGGGTCGGTTTATCCGCGTCATGTATTACAGCAAATCGTTGATTTGGCGAAGAAATATGACTTAATCCTGTTTGCAGACGAAATCTATGACAAGATCGTTTACGATGGCATTGAACATGTGTCAGTAGCTTCACTCGCAGGCAAGCAATTATGTGTATCGTTCAACGGTTTATCTAAGGCCTATCGTATTGCTGGCTATCGCTCAGGCTGGATGGCGATTACTGGTGATAAATCACGGGCAATGGACTACATTGAAGGCCTAGATATGCTGGCTTCAATGCGTCTTTGCGCGAATCACCAAGCACAATATGCAATTCAGACTGCACTCGGTGGCTATCAGTCTATTAATGACCTGATCCGCCCAGGTGGCCGCCTATATGAACAGCGCAATATTGCCTGGGAAATGCTGAACGAGATTCCAGGGGTATCTTGTGTAAAACCTGAAGGTGCGATGTACTGTTTCCCTCGTCTTGATCCTGAAATCTATCCAGTTGAGGATGACGAGAAACTGATGCTTGATCTGTTACGTGCCGAAAAAGTTCTATTGGTTCAAGGTACTGGCTTCAACTGGCCAACACCGGATCACTTCCGTGTGGTATTCCTGCCAGCAGAAAATGAACTGCGTGAAGCGATTACCCGTTTAGGTCGTTTCCTGGCAAAAATGCGTTAATTTATAAAATTAATTCCAAAAAACCGCATTCATGAATGCGGTTTTTTATTGTCTAAAAAGTTCCGCGCTAAGCTTTACAGATATTTACAATAGAAGCATGCTGTTAATCTAGAGTTTCTTTTTTTAATAAAATCTATTCAGCCTTTTCTCCTTTAGCTTGATGATTCATGCTATTTTTTGAACAAATATAAAAATCCAAGAGTACATGGATGTCCTCAAATACGGTCAAGCTTAGCCTTTTTCTCTGCCTGAGTATGTGCTTAGGCATCGGCATTCTGCGTTTTTCCTATACCGCCCTGTTACCTGGTACACGTGAAGCCTTTGCCTGGAGCGCGAGTTTTGCCAGTCTTTTAGGTAGTGCCAATCTGCTGGGCTATTTAATGGGTGCTTTTGCAGCGATGCGCTTGCCCCAAGACCGAAGCATGAGTACTTATATCCAGCTTGCTGCAATAGCTGGAATGGTTAGCCTATTCTGTTGCGCTTTTTCAGGGTTTTCTGAAATCTGGTATATCAGCTGGCGCGTGATTTCCGGTATTAGTGGTGGCCTGCTCATGATTTTGTCACCAAGTGTCGTGGCTCAGTGCTGTGATTTAAAAGACCGTTTTAAAATCAATTTTATTGGTTTTAGCGGGATTGGATTAGGGGTTTTATTAGCTACCCTGTTTTTGCCTTATCTTGACCAGATTTCCATACGTACGGCCTGGCTGATCTTATGTGGGTTTGCCCTGATGATTTGTATCTGCTTAAGCCTACTGATACCACAATTTAAACCATATCTAGCTAAACAATCTGTTTCTCATCATGCTCAAGTACCTTTAAATACAGTCTTTTATAGTTTACTGGCGGTTTATGCCTGTAGTGCATTTGCCTATATTCCGCATTCCCTGTTCTGGATTGACTATCTCAGCCATGAACTAGGATTAAGCTTATTCTGGATTAACTTTAACTGGATTCTATATGGATTAGGCAGTGCCTTAGGTGCTTTTTCTGCTTATGTCCTGGCAAGAAAATTTGGCAATTTTACTGCCCTAAAGATTCTTTATAGTGTATATATTCTGGCGATTTTTATCGCGACTTTAAATGCTAACCCGTTCCTCACTTTCAGTTCTTCTTTTTTTACCGGAATGTTGAATCCCGCTGTAGTTTTCCTTACCTCTTATACCATTTTGCAACTGTATGGACTGGCCTATAAAAAGCTCTGGAGTATTGCGACTCTATGTTTTGCCTCTGTTCAGCTGATTGGAGGATTAAGTTTTAGCGCCCTGCAATATCTAGGATTGAACTATCATCAACAGTTTATGCTGGCCGCTTTAGTTTTATTAGCCGGAACTTTGCAATTGGTCTGGAATACACGTTCCTCCAAATATAAGACGAATGAGCAACCGGTTTCTATTCAAGAAGAAAAGAATTAAATAAAGATTAAAATCGGTCAATGCCCCAAATCCCAATTGATAAAACCACATTATTAAACGTGGTTTTATTCCATTTAATCTTTCTTCAAATCTTTAAGCGGGTTACCAAACTGTTTTAGATATTCAACGCCTAATTGCCGTGAACCCTGATCATTAAGATGATTATCATCCTTAAAACGATACAAAGGCACATCATTCAGCATCGTTTTACATGCCTGCTGATCACAGATGACTTTGGTTGGATCAACGATTTTCAATTGCGGATATTTCAGTTTTGCTTCTGCCAAAATCTGATTGAATTGCTTTAAATGTGCTTCATAACTTTTTCGAGAAACTGTACATGAAGCGTCTCGATGAAGAATCTCTTTACGAATATTACAATCAGATGGAATCCCTTCCCAGTCTAGATGTGGTACATCATTAATTAGCACCACCTGATCACTAGATTGATGGGCAATTTCTAAGGCTTTTATCAAACCTGCTTTAAATATCTCTTCCTCAGTATGATGGACACTATCTTTAAGTTTTACATCATCGTCAAAATACTGCGCATAAGATCCCGCCAGAATAATCATTGGATAATGGGTTTCTTTAAGATGTGCAGTAATAGCATCATTACGTTTTTGGAATTTGGTCAGTTCTTTCCATTGATTCAGCTTTAACTCAAATCGCTGCACACCTGGCAGATAAAAGGTCGAACTTTGCGTTGCATCATAACCGCGTAAATTGGCGTCCTTTGCCCATTCATCCAGCATTGCAGTATAAGCATTGGCATGCGAATCGCCAATCAACAGGAAATCAATATCTTCTTTAGATTGTCCTAAGACACAATCTTGAGCATTGGGTAAAACATTTGGATCCGCGGTATCCATGCAGTTACTACGAATCACATGTGCATACGTGTGTAATGCTTCCTGTTTGTCATGCACCGATTTTGGAAAACGCTCCGGGAAACCTTCATGTGTTTTGATGGTTTGGGCGATCGCAATAAAACTGACTGCAGGTAACAGAAATCCAAGAATAATCACTTTATAATTTGCAGCCATCACAAAGCGTTTCAGGGGTGTTTCAGCCAGTTTATAAGTCAGAAATGCACATATAAGTGATAGGAAAACAATAATAATCTGATTTTCCAGATTCAAGGGCAGCATATAAATGCCAAAGAACACGATTATCGGCCAGTGCCATAGATACAGAGGATATGAAATTTTACCAATCCATGTACTAAGACGATTACTCAATAATAAATTACTTGAAGCTATGGATTGTCCCAGATAAATAATCAGTGCTGTTGCAAGACACGGGATCAATGCCATCAGTCCTGGGAATGGGGTTTGCTGATCAAAATAAATTGCAGTTGCAAATAGAACACTTACCCCAGCCCAGACCAATCCCTGTAATAGTTTTTTTGGCAGATTTGGTTTTGGCAAGCAGCTAATCAATGCACCAATCAACAACTCAAATGCTCGTACCGGCATACTATAATAAGCTTTGGCCGGATTATGAGTCAGTTGCTGCTGGGCATATAGAACCAAAGCGACAATGAATACACTAATGACAACCCAAAGATATTTACGCGAGGTCTTACTCAAGAATAGCCATAGCAAGAGCGGCCAGAAAATATAAAACTGCTCTTCTACGCCCAATGACCATAAATGTAATAACGGCACATTTTCTACATTCGGGCTGAAATAATCTCCTACCTCATTCCGCATATACAGATTGGCAATAAGCACAGTCGCATACATGACGCTTTTAAAATATTCCGTCAGCTCACCCGGCAACATCACCTGCCAGGCAATTAGGCTGACAATTGCCAGTACAGTAAAATATGCAGGTGCCAGACGGATCACCCGTTTCTTATAAAACCGCGCAATTGAAAATTGCTGCAACTCAATATCGCGCGTCAGAATGGTCGTGATGAGATAGCCGGAAATGACAAAGAAAATATCAACACCAATATAGCCGCCAGAAAATAATGACCAGCCGAGATGATTGAAAATAACCAATGATACTGCAATAGCTCTCAGGCCATCGATATCTGGTCGATAAGCAAAACTCATAAAAACAGGAAAAGCGGGAGATACGCTATTTTATGCTTTTCATTCTTTAGATGGCGATCTTTTACATTTTTTTTACATTCACCTGCACTTATTCCAATTCTTCTACCTTTAAATAAGGATAAGGATTGGTTGCACCTTCCCCACTGAGATAAATCCCATAATGCAAATGTGGTGGTGTATTTTTCGCATTACCGGTATTACCGACATAGGCAATGATTTCACCTGCTTCTACCCAGTCTCCTTCCTGAATATGTTCAGCATAATCCTCCAGATGTGCATAATAATGTTGGCTTAAATTCGGACCAGTAATCCAGATAACTTTACCTCCTAAATTATTGGTTCCAATCTTGCGGACGATCCCTTGGGTCGCACTGACTACCGGTGTACCTCGTTGAGCAAAAATATCAGTCCCCTCATGTTTGCGACCTTCACTCCGTGCTCCACCCCAAGTATCCTGAATCTGACGTGCTGTTACTCCTTGTACAGGAATTTCTATTGGTCTAATCAGCTCAGCTTTTTTTAATTGCCAGTACAGATACGGGCTTTTCCAGCCCGCTGGCTCACCTGATGGCGGTGGCTGACAGGCAGTAAGTAATATACTTAAGGAAAATATTAAAAGCAGGATTTTGGGAATTTTCACAATAGCTCGCATTGCCGTTTAATGAGTGGTTCGTTTTATCTTAAGGAATACAGAAAAATTTAAAGTCAAAATCCTGTTATTTTTAGTGATATTTTTTCCAGATTATTTGTCGGAAACAGTCTTAAAAATAACAAAACCCTCAGCTGAGGGTTTTGTTGAATCAAGTCTAAATTTTATTTACGCTTTTTCGCACGAGATGGTTTAGAGGGTTGCTGCTGTTGCTGTTGTTGCTCTTCATTTTGAGCACTGTCCTTTTTATCCTTTTGCTGAACCTGCTTGTGTTTTGCTCTTGATTTAGCCATAGAATAAACTCCTTTGGAGAACTGTCTCTATCACTGGAAGTTGCATTAATCACTCTAACCTTTATATAAAATAAGCCAATCGCTGAGCTGTATCCAAATACGTCAATGTAAAAGCATCTTTAGTTAAGTCATTCAATTCTGATTAGATCTTTATTCGAGGTATTTACATCGCTTACATAGCGTTGCATGTTGATACCTGTTTTAACTCTGAATATAAATATGGTTTTCTGAATAAAACCCTTCAAAAAATCTAACAATAGATGTGGATCCAACGTGATGATCCAAATTTAGCATTGATGTATCAACGTTCACAAAGTTTCCAGTTCAGACTCAGACCAACACAGTAATAGTATATTTAGCATGAGAGGCTACAAAAATGTAGACCACAGTTTTCGCAGTCAAGGAATAACTGGATGATAAGGTAAATTGAATATTAGATCTGTATTCAGAGTCATCTTGTCACAATTTTGAAGTTTAACAATTTATTAATTTTGATTGTGCTACTACTTGCATAGAATCTGCTAAGGTTCAAATATTCTTAGCTCTATAATATTTTTATTGTTCCTATTTGAACTATTTTTTAATCCACATTATTTTATTCAATAAATAGTTAGATTTTCTTTAAAGGAATTAAATTCTAAGGTTATAAAATTTATATCTTCCAAGTTATAAATTTAAGAACATTTCTTTAATTAATTCTACAAAATAATTCATAAGATAATTGTTCTTACATAACCCGAATCCTGCTTAAGCCGATGACTTCATAATTTGAATTGTTGGCTTATTTTTATGGATCAGTTGATATGCACACAAGGGCGCGTAAATCCCTCCTAGAAATCCATGAACACTACGTGCTTTGCTTGTCACTAAATTGTACTGACCTTTCAATAAACTGAATAAAGTCTCTATCTTATTGCGCTGTTTTAAGTGATATTTATCTGAC
>NZ_VPDX01000052.1:0-6912 GCF_013417475.1 Acinetobacter sp. YH12249
CTCTATATTCGCGGTTCAGCAGGCATGTCCCCTTTGAGGGCGACCCGACGACAGGATAATCGACCTTATGGTGCGCAAATATTTCGGCACAGACGGTATTCGTGGCAAAGCCAACGAAGGCGCGATGACGGCGGAAACCGCCTTGCGCGTCGGCATGGCGGCTGGCCGTGTCTTTCGTCGCGGTGACCACCGCCATCGTGTCGTGATCGGCAAGGATACGCGCCTGTCGGGCTATATGCTTGAACCCGCGCTCACAGCCGGTTTCACCTCGATGGGCATGGACGTATTCCTTTTTGGCCCGCTGCCGACAACGTAATAGGAAGAATAAACGCCCTTTTCACCCAAGTCCAAATTAATTTGCCGATTCCATAATCAGGGTGTATTACAATTCCATAGAGTTTTTCAATCCAGGTGGTTTAGCTGATAACTTAACGATTGATCAGCTTCTTCGTGAAGATTACTCGCCATGGGCGCGCAATAAAAGGATATCTGCCACGTTCAAAGAAGCGCATTTTATTGAAAAATATGGGTCAGGCATCAAACGAATCCAAGAAGGCTTCGCATCCTATGGTCTGCGTCCCCCTGTCTTTGAAAATTTCCAGCACGGTTTTCGAGTTATTGTCTCATCAAAGCTACTTTTCGAATCTAATGAGGGAGTAAGTGAGGGAGTAAATCTACTATTTAATCAGATAAGAACTAATCCAGGAAAGCGTGCACCATTTTTAGTAAACGAGCTATTAGTTCCTGTCAAGATAGTAGAGCGGTGGCTCAAAATCTTAAGAGATGATCATAAAATCGAGTTTCGAGGAGCTCCTAAAAGTGGAGGATACTGGCTAAAATAGAAATCAATGATACTCTTAAGTGGCACCAATCGAACTCCTATTTTAGCATTTAAAAAAGTATCCTCACATCATTTTATTGAACAATACCTAAGGCTGCTCTGGCGGCATTGATATGATTATCGTCGTTGCACTCTACCGCAAAAGCGCCATATGCTAATGGAGCTGCAGCAGCCCTCTCTATAGATTGTTCGTAGAGCCTATCCCATATCGTTCCGCCTTGTTTAGCATACTCCGTTATCAAACTCTTCAGGCTATCCTCTCCAAAAACCGATACGTGACCAGAAAAGTCCAGTGCAGGATCACCCATATGCGCAGTAGACCAATCTATGATACCAGAGGTCTTACCTTCCTTCGAGGTTAAGACATGCCCTGCATAGAGATCGCCATGGATGAAACAAGTGAATTCAGGCCACAAAGGGTCATTGTCCAACCATCTACGGTATCTGTTTTCCAACGGCTCGCTGATACCTATCTCAGATTTCACCAAGTGGATACGGTCAGCTATTTCGGTCCTCAATTCACTTGGAGTCATTATTTTCAAGTTGCTCTTTCTCACATCGTCAGCTGTAATACGATGTAATTCGGCCAATGATTTTGCCAGAGACTCCACATAAGCTATGCTATCGCGATCTATGTTCCAAGAAACCTCATGTGTTATCGCATCGAATGTCAGAGCAGGCGCATCCTCCAGTAAAGGGTAGGCTATTAGGCGCTCCGATACAATTTTCCAATCAGGGACATTGATCGACAGGTTTCTTTTGGCTAAATCCAATATTCTACTTTCATTTTCGATTTGTTCAAGCATATCGCTTCTTCGAGGTATACGGAGTACCCAGTTCTCACCGTTTACTTCCTTTACAAAGGCAACTCTAAAGTCGATGCCCATCTCATTGACGCTCATCTCTTCCGAAATTCTCAGCCCATGCTCTAGGGCTAATGTTTGCATATCTTCGATTGTCATTTCTATACTGTTTTCTTTTATTAAATTGGTACCAGTTCCCCCGACAGGACATTCTGAATGTCATATACAGGTGTAACACTTTACCCATATTCTTTTCGTATGGATAACACTTCCCATCAGGGAACAAAAATCTGATACATGAATTAATTGTGAGACAGTAGACCTACTGTCGCATTGAAGCCATCTCGGCGACTATTTGATTAGGAAAACCAAGGCTTTGCCATCATAGCCTTATCATAGAAGTATAACATAGTTGTAAAGATAGAAAATTATTTTTTATTCATCCATGATGTTATTATTTTATAATAACATCATCTAAACATGTCCTGTCGCTCTTTTGTGCTGTGATATTTCATACCTATTAACTGCTTTCGTTTGAATTATACGACGTTCTACTCACAATAGGGCAAGGGTTACTCATTCCGTAGGATGCGGTTCACGTATAGGAAGAATAAACGCCCTTTTCACCCAAGTCCAACAGCTTTGGACCGCAGTTGACTCTTTCGACACCCCTGCGATGCAACCCAATCCGGCTGACGGGGAGCCAGCAACGCTGAAAATTTACCCTCCTCTTTCCCACTAGCGGCTCCTTTTCCGACAACCAGCACGGCGGATCCCTGCCGCGGCGCTGTGAACGCAGCATTTTGATTGGTATCGTTGGCCTTCAGGCTCGTCAGTCAAACAGACCCAGGAGCAGCTCAGCCGGTGGCGCCCGGCTTTCGGGTAACGCCCTGGTCCCGCTGGTTTCGGCTTTGTGCTTCAGGTGATCAAGGATCTGCTTGATCACTATAGGGTCTTCAATGCAGGCGATGACTTTCATGGCGCCGCCGCAGCCGCTGCAGGTCTCGATGTCGATATTGAAAACACGCTTGAGCCGTTGCGCCCATGTCATCGACGCTCGCCGTTGTGCTGGTGTTGCCGGTTCATCAGCCACCCTGACCTTGTTGCCCCTGCCCCGTTTTGCCGGCGTGACCAACGCCCGGTGCCGACTGTTGGGTGCGAACACCCCGTGGAAGCGGGTTAGGTTGACTCTGGGCTTCGGTACCAGGGCGGCCAGCCTTGCAATGAAATCCAATGGTTCGAAAATGACGTGCGTGGTGCCGTCCCGGTACGGCGTCTTGAGCTGGTAGCGCACGTTGCCGCCTCGTGTTAACGACAGCCGCTTCTCGGATACCGCCGGGCGGCTGATGTACCGGCACAGCCGTTCGAGCTTCTTGCGTTCATCGGCCCTGGCCGCCACGCCGGCGTGCAGGCTGGACCCGGCTACCTTGCCAATCCCGTCACCGAACGGATCACCACTGGTCGGCAGAGTTTGCAAAGTGAACACCTTTCGCCCCGCCTGTGAACCGACAGCGATACGGTAAGTGATCGAGTGCCCCAGCAGGGGTGTCATCGGGTCGTCATCCACCGCATCCGAGGCCAGATAGCTGTTTTCGACATCCCGTTCCAGCAGGCCTTGCCGCTCCAAATAGCGGCCGACCCGATGGGCGATGGTGTGCGCCAGTTGGGTGAGTTCGGCGCTGGTCGGCGCCCTGACCCAGAGGAACCGGGCTGTTCCATTGGGACGCTCAACGTACACGCCATCGAGGAACAGCATGTGAAAGTGAATGTTGAGGTTCAGTGCACTGCCGAAGCGCTGGATCAGGGTGACGGCACCGGTCTTGGCCGCTTGGTGGGTATAGCCCGCTTTCTTGACCAGATGCGTGGCGATGACGCGGTAAACGATGCCCAACACCCGGCCCATGACCTCCGGCCGGCTGGCGAACAGAAAGCGCAATTGAAAGGGAAAGCTGAGTACCCATTGGCGCATGGGCTGTACGGGCAGAACCTCATCGACCAGTAGCGCGGCGCTTTCGGCCATACGCCGTGCGCCACAACTAGGACAGAAGCCCCGACGTTTGCAGCTGAACGCAACCAGGTGCTCAGCGTGACACGACTCACAACGCACCCGCAGAAAGCCGTGTTCGAGACGGCCGCATTTGAGGTAGTCGTCAAACTCGCGTTGCACATAGCCGGGCAGTTCCCTGCCCTGCGCCGCCAAATGGGCAGCGAACGTCGGGTAGTATTCTTCGACGATCCGATAGAGCAGGGTTTGCTCGGGCCGGTGACGCTGGTAACGACCAGTGTTCTCGTCCCGGCTGGCCATCCTGGCCGCCACTTGGGGCATGATCCGCATCCTTGCGATACTGTGTTTTTATACAGTTTATCGCTCAGCTGCGAGATATTGAAGTCTCAGCTGTGATGCCAGCCAGTGCCAGACATTGCCTGTGAGTGCCAGTCACTCCCACTCTATTGTAAATAGAGTTGAGTACTCTATGAAATAAAAGGGGCGAACAAAAAAGAAAGCTGCCTATTCTTTTACGAATAAGCAATTTTTCAGCACGGCAGAACTGAACCTTTGCGGGGAATATCCTTTACAAGTCATTTTTATTTAACTATTTTCGAAACCACTCTAAAATGTATTGTGTTTTCCTAATATATTTGCTAAAATATATGCTAAAATATATTAAGTATTGCCTTGTATAGAATTAGAGTACGCAACTCTATGAAAAATACGAGTTTACCAATAACGATACACCCAACGGCAACAAAAAATCAAATAGCCACACGGGTAAAGGAGTAGGCTATTGGAACGCAACATAAAAGACTCTCAAAATTTTTTACACAATGCCCAACTAGTAAATAAACTAGTCGGACTTAGCAATATAACTTGCGATGATTTGGTTTATGAAATCGGACCCGGCAAAGGAATTATCACTCGAGCCTTACTTGGACGCTGTAGACAAGTTGTTGCGATAGAGTACGACGCGGAATTGTACAGGCGATTGCTTGAGCAATTAAAGGGGCACGAGGATTTAGTTCTGCTGAACAGGGACTTTCTAACAGTAGATTTGCCGAGCGAGCCGTACAAAGTTTTTTCTAACATACCATTCAACATGACTGCGGATATTTTGAGCAAACTTTTGACGACGGGAAGGACGCCCGAGGATTTATATCTCGTCATGCAACAAGAGGCGGTATATAAGTACGCAGGTGAGCCTTTGTGCCAAGATGGATTTAAGTCGCTACTTTTTAAGCCGATTTACGAAATCAAAGTCATTCACAACTTTGATAAAGCGGACTTTTCGCCAAGCCCGAATGTATCAATATTTTTTGTGAACTTTCACAAAAAAGAATACTGCGACATAAAAAAATTGCCGCTAATCGACTACTGGGATTTCTTGGCTTTTGTATATTCCGCGCCAGGCAGATTTTTTAAGGAAAAAACAAAAAAAGTTTTTTCATACGAACAACAAAAGCGGATACGAAAGCAAATCGATCTTCACGAGGAGGCGTTTATTTCGGAATGGACATACAAACAATGGCTTGCCATGTTTGATGTATACTCTAAAATGGTTTCGCCAGAAAAAAAGAAATTGGTTATAGGCGCATATAGCCGATTGATTGCCGAGCAGGCAAAACTCGACAAACTACATCGTGACAGGAGCAAAAAGTATTAGCCGATGGCAAGCGTAACCTTTAAGAAAATAAACAAGGTTTACGACGGAAAAGTACAAGCCCTAAAAGACATAGAACTGAAAATCAATGCGCAAGATTTTTTAGTGATTGTGAGTATAGGAAGAATAAACGCCGTTTTTCTCCAAGTCCAGCCACTGTAGACCGCGAATGACGGCCTGCTTTGCCAGTGGGTGATTCTGAATCCGGCCCGTGTAGCCATCGATCCCGCCGAAAATTTACCCGTTTTTCCCGACAGCCGGGGCCAACCCAAGCCGCCGGCATAACGCATCCCTGCCGCGGCTGAATTACCGCAGCATCGTGATCGGAATCGTTTGGGACGGGTCAGTCAAACAGACCCAGGAGCAGCTCAGCCGGTGGCGCCCGGCTTTCGGGTAACGCCCTGGTCCCGCTGGTTTCGGCTTTGTGCTTCAGGTGATCAAGGATCTGCTTGATCACTATAGGGTCTTCAATGCAGGCGATGACTTTCATGGCGCCGCCGCAGCCGCTGCAGGTCTCGATGTCGATATTGAAAACACGCTTGAGCCGTTGCGCCCATGTCATCGACGCTCGCCGTTGTGCTGGTGTTGCCGGTTCATCAGCCACCCTGACCTTGTTGCCCCTGCCCCGTTTTGCCGGCGTGACCAACGCCCGGTGCCGACTGTTGGGTGCGAACACCCCGTGGAAGCGGGTTAGGTTGACTCTGGGCTTCGGTACCAGGGCGGCCAGCCTTGCAATGAAATCCAATGGTTCGAAAATGACGTGCGTGGTGCCGTCCCGGTACGGCGTCTTGAGCTGGTAGCGCACGTTGCCGCCTCGTGTTAACGACAGCCGCTTCTCGGATACCGCCGGGCGGCTGATGTACCGGCACAGCCGTTCGAGCTTCTTGCGTTCATCGGCCCTGGCCGCCACGCCGGCGTGCAGGCTGGACCCGGCTACCTTGCCAATCCCGTCACCGAACGGATCACCACTGGTCGGCAGAGTTTGCAAAGTGAACACCTTTCGCCCCGCCTGTGAACCGACAGCGATACGGTAAGTGATCGAGTGCCCCAGCAGGGGTGTCATCGGGTCGTCATCCACCGCATCCGAGGCCAGATAGCTGTTTTCGACATCCCGTTCCAGCAGGCCTTGCCGTTCCAGATAGCGACCCACCCGGTGGGCGATGGTGTGCGTCAGCTGGGTGAGCTCTGGGCTGGTCGGCGCCTTGACCCAGCGGAAACGCGCTGAGCCGTGGGATTGCTCGACATACACACCGTCGAGAAACAGCATGTGGAAGTGAACATTCAGATTGAGCGCCGATCCAAAACGCTGGATCAGGGTGACCGCGCCCGTCTTGGCCACTTGGTGGGTATGGCCCGCTTTCTTGACCAGGTGCGTGGCAATGACGCGGTAAACGATGCCCAGCACCCACCCCATGATCTCGGGCCGGCTGGCAAACAGGAAACGCAGCTGAAACGGGAAGCTCAACACCCACTGACGCATGGGTTGTTCAGGCAGTACTTCATCAACCAGCAAGGCGGCACTTTCGGCCATCCGCCGCGCCCCACAGCTCGGGCAGAAACCGCGACGCTTACAGCTGAAAGCGACCAGGTGCTCGGCGTGGCAAGACTCGCA
>NZ_VPDX01000053.1:0-5560 GCF_013417475.1 Acinetobacter sp. YH12249
TGCGAATAATCAGAAAAAATCTGTCTCGCCCTATGAGATAGTGTTTTCATCCTGATTGCTTTTAGATCGTTTTGACCGTAGCTCGTTTGCTTTATTCATCATCGAGCCAGCCATACGTCCACCAGTCGTAGAACCACTTAAACGACTACCAAGGTCACTTTTTAAAGCAGAACTCATATTCATGGCCATATTACCAGCCATAAAACCAGCTTTACCCATTGCACTCGATGGGCCTGTGCCAGTTGCTTGAGCCGTTTTAAGCTGTTCACTTGCCAACGCTCCAGCGCCTTTTGTAGCCATAGACGCACCAGCTGCACCAGCAGCAGCGCCAGCTGTCGCAGCAGCCACAGCACGTAGGGCAGAAGTTAAAGCAGCACCACTTCCAATAGATGAACCGTTAATCACACCTTGGAGCATATCAGGCACAATTTTGGTTAATGCCAGCAGTACCACACTACAGCCAATCATACCGACCAAACTTACATTGTCTTCAACATTAAAGCCCGTAGCCCACTCTTGGATAAAAGTAAGTCCAAGACCTGCAATCAATTGTAAGATAAATATTTTTGCACCGACTGAAACAGCATATTGAATAGTTTTCAAGGCATAGTCTTTCGTCCATTGCGAACCTGCAAACCCCATCATTAAGACACTAGCTGACACCACGATATACATTTCAACCAACGCCAAAACCAAGAACGCACAAATCAAGGCAAATGCAATCATGATAATGATTGAAGCAATCAGCATCCCCAATGAATCAATAGGCGACCAAGCACTTACCGAGTTTAAAATCTCTTGGACGATCTTCCAGCCGTTCACAAAAAAATCTGAGGGTGTAAGCAGACTGTAGCCACTGGCGGTAGATGCAGCCTGCCTGAAGCTATTTACAATCGCTTCAGCGAACGTTGCTGAGTTCATCAAAAGCCATGACATAAAGCCAGAATCAAAAAATTATTATGTGATCAGATTTCTTTTCTGCTCAAACTGCTCTTCAATTTTTGAACTCAAAAAATTGACAATAGGCTGCAAAGCATAATGCTCCTCTTGCCAATTTTGTTTGCCGATTTCCCCTCTATATTCCTGTATAAGTCGCTGCAATACGAATTTCTGCTCATCAGAAAGCTGAGACATAACCCATCGTGCAGCATTGTCTTTTGAAGCAATATCCTTCATCACTAAACTAAAATAGATCCGGCATAAAGCTAAAATCTGGTTTCTTTCATCTGCATCCTCATCCCAATGCGCTACAATTTCGGGATAAGTGTCAGACATTGCTTGCCATAGTTCTTGATCAGAAATTTCAGGTGCCCATTGGTTTAAAGCTGGCCCAAATAAAACTGTATGATGAGATCTCGCTTTTCTAAGCAATATACTAATATCTGGGTCTTTCTGTGAGCTCAATATTCCACCTTCTTTAAGCTCTTCACGCAGCCATTCACCAAATTGCATTTCATAACTTAAAGGATAAATTCCAGACTGAATCTCATCTTTTAATAAAATAGTAACTTCTAATGGCCTTTGTAATTCCCCAACAGGCTGTGAAATTTTTAGTAATTCTTGTGCAAGCTGCTCACGTAAAGCAGAAGTTAATGGTTGAGTGACCACGACCAGTACATCAAGATCACTTTCTGGCCCTAAACCACCGTCAACAGCTGAACCATAAAGATAAATTGCAAATAATGATTCCGCTAAAAGCTGCTGTAATTTTTCTTGTAGATATTCTAACTGAATTAAATCAGGCATCACTCACTCCTTTAATGGAAGATTAAATAATTCTCTATCTCGATTTTCGGTTAAGTATTTATCGAGTTGAGCCATTAACTTTTCATGAGCAACAGTGTCATTTTCGACGATTTTTAACATACAAGAGCCGATTAAAATCTTACGTCTTGTATCATTCTTTCGTTCTAACTCTTTTTGCTTAGAACGTTCACGAGCTACAGCAGCTTGTTTTTGAGCTTTTAACTGTTTTAACCGCTCTTGTTGCTTAGAAATTTGTTGTTCCAATGACTCAATTTTCATCTTTAACATACCTTTCAAATAGAGGAAATCCCCCTAAATCATAAGCGCACTTGAACATTGCTTTCAAGTTGCTATATGATTGTTGTGGGTTTTCCCGAAGGGCGCACTTTCCCAAACTAAAGTTTGGAGTGCGTAAGGGGACACCCCTTAACCCCGAAAAAAAATTTTCAATTTTTTTTTAAAAACACTTGTCAATGGGACTTTACATCGTGGCTATTTTTCACTTTTCAGTAAAAAATATTAGTCGATCAGATGGTCGAAGTGCTGTTGCGTGTGCTGCATATAGATCAGGGGAAAAATTGAAAGATGAACGCTATGGAAAAGAGCAGGATTACACGAAGAAAACAGGCATAGAATTTAAAAATATCTATGCGCCTGAAAACACCAAAAAAGAATTATTAGATCGGGAAACGCTTTGGAATACGGTCGAAACCATTGAAACTAGAAAAAACTCTCAATTATCAAGAGAATTTGAAGTTGCATTTCCTTGTGAATTAAACCAAGAACAACGAGAGAAGATGCTCAATGAGCTATGCGGAAAAATTGTAGAACGTCATAAGGTCGTTGTTGATGCAGTCATTCATGCCCCACATACCGCAGGCGGAAGTGATGACCGCAACTATCACGCCCACATCATGCTCACTACACGCAGCATTAACCAACAAGGCGACCTTGATAAAAAAACGAGAGAATTTAACGACAACGGCAAACAAGAAGTCGAACACTGGAGACAACAGTTTGCGGAACTCTGCAATCAATTTCTTGAACAGGTTGGCAGCCATGAGCGTGTCGATCACCGCAGCTACAAAGAGCAAGGTTTAGATTTAGAAGCCACACAGCATGAGGGTTCTACAATTACCCAACTTCGCAGACAGGGCAAGGACACTGAAATCAGTTTAAGTAACGATGCGATTAAGGCTAGAAATACAGAACGCCAATTAATTAAAGGACTTGAGCAAGAAATTTTAGCCACAGAACGCCTTGTTCATGACTTGGAACAGACCAGGGAAAATTTAGACCAGGAACAACGCCAAAAAGAAAAAGACCAGGAACAACGTTCCCCTGAAGAATTAACCAAAATTGCATATAGCGTTATTTCGCAATATAACGACGCTATAGCCACAGAAGCGAAAAACATAGCGTCATCTATCCAAAAAACAGAAATCGAGCAAATAAACGCTGTTTTGGAGCAAATAGAGCTATCTAAAAGCGATATTAAACACCAAAAAGAAGAACTAGGAAAAAGACCCCTGTTTTTTGGCGGAAAATGGGATACAGCAAATGCTGAAATTCAGAAGCAGTTGAACCAGCTGGAAGAACAAGAACGAGAATTGAGGAATAACTCCCTTCGATTTGAGCCTGAACGCTATACAGATCGGGCAAAACTGACTGTAAACAAGGCTAATCCAAACCTAAAAGCTAAATATGACCGAGCAAGAAATTATCTTGAGCGAGAACAACAACGGAAGTTAGCCGAACAGGAAAAACGAAAACAAGAAGCCAAAGCCATACAAGAACAAGAAAAACAGGCATTTTTTGCACGTAAAGCCTTGCGTGAACAAGGTAAGCATGAAGAAGCCAACAAGATGCTTGAAGCCGAAAAGCGGAATAGACCACGTTCAAGATAGGTATATCTATGGTGCAAAATATATGATTTTGCACCATAGATATACCTATTCTTTTTGGTGTTTATTAAAATTATCTAAACAATACATGGTTTTACAGAGCGAGTGTCTACGAGCGAACTAGCAATATTCGACCCTCGACCCTCTGAAAAACCGCTTTTAAATGACTTGAACCCTAGAAAATCTATATTTTCATGTTGAAATCTGCACCTAGACCGAGCGAAGCGAGCATAAAGCCTTATGAGCGAAGCGAATTCATAGTTGCTTTTGCTTTTAGATTTCACAAACAGGATTAACCGAAAAATTGCCCCTCGAAGCGAGCTTGCGAGCTTCAATAAAGTACGAGCTTTAGCGAGTACATAGGGCAATTTTGACCCCTCCCCTCTTTTTTAATTTTTTTATTTTTTTTAATTTTTAGGGTGACTGAAATCCTTATATAGCAATGGTTTCAGACTTTATATAGCAACGTTTATCTTGCAATATAGCAACGTTTATCTTGCAATATAGCAACGTTTATCTTGCAATATAGCAACGTTTATCTTGCATATTACAACATTGTTATATAATGTTGCTATAACAACAAAATTCGAATAAGTTGCTATGTATGAAAAAAGACCTAGTCGTTAAGGATAATGCGCTGATCAATGCCAGTTATAATTTAGACCTTGCAGAACAACGCCTAATCCTTTTAGCAATACTGGAGGCGAGGGAGTCTAATATCCCTAGTGACCGTGATTTAACTATCCATGCAGAAAGCTACATTAACCATTTCAATGTCCATAGAAACACCGCCTACAAAGTCTTAAAGGATGCTTGCAAAAACTTGTTTGAGCGTCGCTTTAGTTACCAAAAATTAACGGCTAAAGGCAATCTTGAGAATGTTATGAGCCGATGGGTACAGCGTGTGTCCTATGTTGAAAATGAAGCCCTTGTCCGTATCAGGTTTTCAGATGATGTTGTGCCACTGATCACCAACCTAGAGAAGCATTTCACCAGTTATGAACTGGAGCAGGTAAGTAGCCTAACGAGTGCCTATGCCATACGTTTATATGAACTACTAATTGCATGGCGTAGCACTGGGAAAGTATCAATGCTTGAAACTAAGGAATTGAGGTCAAGACTTGGTGTATTGGACACAGAGCATCAACGGATGGAATCGTTTAAAAGACGAGTATTAGAGCCTGCTATTCAACAAATTAACGACCATACCGACATTAAGGCAGAATACGAGCAACATAAGCGAGGACGTTCAATCATTGGGTTTTCATTCAGCTTTAAACAGAAATCCAAGCCTAAAACAATCAACCATGAACGAGATCCAAGCACGGTTGATATGTTCTGCAACTTGTCAGACAGTCAGATAAATACTTATAGCTCAGTATTGTCTAAAGTCCACAGTATCAGCGACCTAGCAGGGAATAAGGACTATCAAGCATTTGCAATATGGATTGCCAATATTTTACGTGACCCGTCCAGTGTGCGAGAAGAAACGGCAAAACGCATATTCAAGGCATTGCGAACAGAAACAGATTTTAAAGGTTAAATGGGAGTATTACTAATGACTGATTTATCAAAACTAAGTGAAACCGAGCTATTAGCTATCTGGAATAAAGATAATTTTGGACTGAAAGGTCAACTATACAAACTAGAACAAGAGTACATCGAAGCCAAAGAAATATTGGATAACTGGCAGAATAAAGACCACCCACTTTATGAACGTCATCAAAGTTGTGTGGATGGTCTTATTACAAGGATTGAGCGTATAAAACAACAACTAAACAAATGCGAATAATCAGAAAAAATCTGTCTCGCCCTATGAGATAGTGTTTTCATCCTGATTGCTTTTAGATCGTTTTGACCGTAGCTCGTTTGCTTTATTCATCATCGAGCCAGCCATACGTCCACCAGTC
>NZ_VPDX01000054.1:0-5315 GCF_013417475.1 Acinetobacter sp. YH12249
TTAGGCTTCGCGCAAAACGATCCATTGAATGTACAATCACCCTGTCCCCTTCCCGGACATAGTTCAACATTTCCTGAAATTTAGGTCGGTCAGTATTTTTACCTGAAGCACGGTCAACAAAAATCCGATCGACCTCAATTCCTTCAAGTTGACGTCCAGTGTTTTGCTCGACAGAACTTACCCGGACATACCCTACTTTTTGGCCTTTCACTTTTTCACGCCCCAATTGGATAAAAATGAACAATTTCGTAAATTATAAATCTTTAACACTAAAGTTACATGTTACTTATGATTAAAAATCATTTAAATGATACATAATTTCATGAACTTTCAGATTGTAACTTTAGGGTATACCCTATTGTTACACTACTATGCTTATCATTTTTTGAATTGATAAAATTCGAGTTATATAGCACTAATAATAAGTAGTAGAACTAAAATCTTTCGTGAAACAATGATTATTAATTGCTCGTGGAACATGAAAAATCATAAAAAAAGCCCAATCGGAGATGGTTGGGCTTTTTAAATCGACATACGACACTGAAATTTAAAGATAAATAAAGAGAATTTCGTATAAGGTGTATTATGTTAATTTTAGAGAAACTACTAAATTATATTGAGTTGTAAATATTTGAAAATTCCGTTAAGATATTTTGGATTAAATTCTATTCCTAGATAGCATTCGTGTTGACTCATCTCTCCAAAAAACTTTGGTTTTGTTTTCTTATGGTTTTTGCCATAGGATGGAGTAGTGTGTCTGTTGCATCAGTAAAGATAATGCATATCAATATGCAAACTGAAATGAGCCAAGATCATTGTTTAGATCAAGCACAGCAAGTCACTCAACATGGTATTAATCACGAAGTACAGACGAATACCGATTGCCATAATCATTTAGCTCTTAATCAGAATATAGATCACAAAAAGTGTCAGGAATGTTCTAGCTTATCCTGCCAGACACAGATCTCATGTCTTCATTCTTTGCAAAGCTCGCTAGATCCCCTAGATACCTTCTATTCTATAGATCAGCCTAATTTTTATTACCCCAACCAATATCTAAATGGGTATTGGCAAGAAATTTCACGTCCTCCTAAAACTTAACCAATTTTTTTAAAATTTATTTATTTTTCAAAAATTAAGGTTAAGTTATGTCTCATAAAATTAGTTCGTACCTATTAGCAGGTATTTGTTTTGCATCGTCGCCTTTGGTTTTTGCCGAAGTGCGTGAATATCAGCTTGTTATTGATGAAGCAGTGGTCAGCCCAACTGGAAAGCCTGTAAAGCGCATTACCGTAAATGGTCAATTTCCTGCGCCTTTGCTTGAGTTTGAAGAGGGTGATGAAGCCATCATTCGCGTGAAAAATAATTTAAAAAACCAAGATTCTTCTATTCATTGGCACGGACTGTTGTTGCCGGGCATTATGGATGGTGTACCGGGATTTAATGGTTTTAACGGTATTAAGCCTCAAAGCGAGTATGTTTATAAATTCAAGATTCGCCAAAGCGGGACTTATTGGTATCACGCTCATTCTAAAGGACAGGAACAGGACGGCTTATATGGTTCTTTTGTGATTTATCCAAAAGGTAAAACACCATTGGCAGCACATGAAAAAGCTGAACGTGACTATGTGGTGATGTTGTCAGATTTTCATGAAAAAACCAGTGATCAAATTCAGAAAGATCTTAAAATTTCAGCTGAATATTATCAAGATCAGCGTGAAACCTTGGGTGATGTTTGGAAGCAGGTTAAACGTGATGGCATAAAAGCGACATGGTCTGACCGCAAAATGTGGAATCAGATGCGTATGCTAAAAACCGACATGTCGGATGTTACAGGTTATACCTTCCTCATTAATGGCAAAACACCTGAACAAAATTGGACAGGAATGTTTAAACCGAATGAAAAAATTCGCCTACGTTTTGTGAATGCATCTGCGATGTCTTTCTACGATGTCCGTATTCCTAACTTGAAAATGACTGTGGTCAGTGCTGATGGTCAGCCTGTAAAACCTGTTGCTGTGGATGAGTTTCGTATTGGCACAGCTGAAACTTATGATGTGATTGTGGAGCCAAAAGGCGGACATTATCAAATTGAAGCTGAGTCAATTGACCGTGCAGGCTATGCGATTGGTACACTGCACAATGAATTAAATCCTATGACACATGGCATTCATATGCCTGCACCACGTCCACGCTCACTTTTGACCATGGAAGATATGGGACATGGTGGCGGTGATCATGCAGGAATGGATCATTCGAAAATGAACCACGGCAATATGCATGGTATGGATCACTCGAAAATGGATCATTCAAAAATGAACCATGGCGATATGCAAGGCATGGATCACTCGAAAATGGATCATTCACAGCATGGCACAGCAAAACCACAAGAAAATGATCAAGTGGTTTATGGTTGGGCAAATGCATCTACACCTGCGGGCAATAAAGCCTTGCAATATAGTGATTTAAAATCTTTAGAACCGCAAAAAGATACTCGTGAAGCTAGCAGTGAATTAGTAGTGCGTTTGGGCGGTACTATGGAGCGTTATATTTGGACGATTAACGGTAAAAAATTCAGCGATGCTGAGCCATTAAAAGTAAAGTATGGCGAGCGTATCCGTATCAAATTTATTAATGACAGTATGATGGCGCACCCCATGCATTTACATGGCATGTTTATGCAGTTAGAGAATAGTCAAGAGTCGGTAGATATGCCGAATAAACACACATTGATTGTACCACCGGGTAAAACAGTGACTGCTTTATTAACTGCGGATGAGTTGGGCGAATGGGCAATCCATTGTCATTTGTTGTATCACATGAGTGCAGGAATGATGAACAAGTTGATCGTGGCAAATGTTAGCGATGAACAAGTGTCTACAACGCCAATTCAAGGTACAAATTCGACTCAAACTCACCAAGAAACTGAGCGAAAAGGAGCTGGACATGCACATCACTAATTTTGTATTTAAAGCGTTTTTTTCTGTTGCGGTATTGAGTTTAACAAGCTTAAGTTTGGCGCACGAAGGGCATCATTCAACTGCTCAGACTGATGGAAAAAATGTACCATCAATGAATCATCAAGCGATGTCTGAGATGGATCATTCACAGCATTCTCCACAAGAGCATGCACAACACATGCAGATGATGGGGAAAATGAATCATGCTGCACATTCAGCACCGATGAACCATCAACATGCAGGTCATCAGCCAATGCATCACAAATCAACAGAGAAACAGCAAGATCAAAAAGTACAGAAAGGAGATCAACATGCGCACCATTAATCTTTTTTCTAAAACTGTTTTAGCAAGCTCTTTGTTGATGGTCAGTGCAGTGAGTTTGGCACATAATGGTGAAGATCATAGTGCGCCTGAAAAAATGACAGTTGCTACATCTTCTAGTCAAAATCAGCCGATGCAAATGGATCGCTCTCAAATGAACCATAGCCAAATGAATCAGGCACAACATCAGGCAACATCTACGGTTAATCATTTACATCATGTACCAGATGCGAATGCTCAGCAGAGTTCGCATTATGATCATCGCTCAGAACACGGTGCGCAAATTTATGCGATTACGACAGTGGACAATAAGTGGCTTGTCAATGAAGATGGCACAGGTGATTTAAAGTCAGAGTTTGAAACCCGTATTGGCACAGATGAAAATAAGGTTTTTATTAAAATTCATGCCGATAAAGAAGAATCGCATGATGCACATTATGATGCCAAACTTTTATAT
This sequence comes from Acinetobacter sp. YH12249, assembly GCF_013417475.1. Taxonomy (NCBI): domain Bacteria; kingdom Pseudomonadati; phylum Pseudomonadota; class Gammaproteobacteria; order Moraxellales; family Moraxellaceae; genus Acinetobacter; species Acinetobacter sp. YH12249. Next base: position 3,740 of record NZ_VPDX01000054.1, read on the forward strand.
AGCCGTATGATTTCAGACTTTTGGGATGCACAGATTGGTGCACGTTATCGTAGTGAAAAAGTTGAACTCAATGATCATCGCAAAGACACCGAAGAAAATGTTGATGCGGTGATTGGCTTACATGGTATGGCGCCATATTTCTTTGAAACTGATGCTTATCTCTATGCGGGAGAAGACAATTATGCGGGCTTTAGCCTAGAAACGGAACGTGATTTTCTGATTACGCAAAAGTTGATTATTCAACCTTATTTAGAGTTGGATGCTATCTTTAGTGATGACTCTAAATATGCGAAAAGAACTGGTTTAAGCAGTGCAACCGCAGGGTTTGAAACTCGCTATGAAATCAGTAAAAAGATCATGCCGTATATCGACATTGCCTATGAGTATTCAAAAGGTAATGATGAAACGTCGTGGCAAATAGAATCAAACTCTGAGAAAGGTTGGTTATATGGAGCTGGTGTTAGATTTAGATTTTAATTAATTTAATGATTACTAAATAGCTTTATTTAAATAAAACTCTAGCTTAGTGTGGCCGGAAGCAAAATGTTAACTTATTTTGCTTCCTTCCATTTAACATAATGGCTGTTATGCGAAGTCGACTTGTAATGCAATTTGCATTACACTATTCCTAGTACATTAAATACTTGGGAAATATGATGGCTACTGTTAACTTCAGGATCGATGAAGCCCTTAAAGAAAAATCTTATTCAATCCTTAAAGAGCAAGGTATTGCACCTACGGATTTCTTCACTAGTATTCTTGAGTATGTTGCTACGACTGGGAAACTGCCTGTTAAAAAAGCTTTGCTTTCGGAAGAAGATGAAGAATTATTAGCTCTTGTCCGTAAGCGCATTAATGATCCTAAAGAGATGTTTGAGGAAGTCACATTAGATGACTTATAAGCTTTTACGTCACAAGGACTTTACAGCAGAATGGGAAAAACTCCCTGTTGCTATACGAGATCAATTTAAAAAGAAACTAGCCAAAGTCATAGAGCAGCCACATATTCCAAAGAATATGCTTAGAGGCGATCTTGCAGGTTGCTATAAAATCAAATTATTAAAAGCTGATGTCCGACTTGTTTACCAGGTCAAAGATGATCAGGTAGTTATTTTGCTAATTACCGTTGGAAAACGAGCTGATAGCATTGTGTATGATGAAGCAAAAAAGCGGATAAAAGACTAAAAATGGGAGGGTAATCCCCCCCTAAAAATAATAGGATCTAAAAGTAGAATTTTCTCTTAAGATACGAGCAGGAGATTCTGCATGAAAACATCTAAATTTACTGACAGTCAGATCATGTCCATCTTGAAACAGGCAGAATCTGGCACACCTGTAGCGACCCTTTGCCGTGAACACGGCATGAGTAATGCTACCTTTTATAAATGGCGTGCCAAATATGGTGGTATGGATACATCATTAATGGCTCGACTGAAAGAGCTAGAAGCCGAAAATACCAGACTTAAAAAGATGTATGCGGAAGAGCGATTAAAGGCCGAAATCATCCAGGAAGCGATGGCAAAAAAGTGGTAAAGCCATCTTGCCGGCGTAAGATGGCACAACAGGCAGTTGCCCA
>NZ_VPDX01000055.1:0-2927 GCF_013417475.1 Acinetobacter sp. YH12249
TTGGGTGTTGTATAGTCAAGCCTCACGAGCAATTAGTATTGGTCAGCTTCATGCATCACTGCACTTCCACATCCAACCTATCAACGTCGTAGTCTTCAACGGCTCTTTAGGAGACATAAAGTCTCGGGGAAATCTTATCTTGAGGTAGGCTTCCCGCTTAGATGCTTTCAGCGGTTATCCCTTCCGAACATAGCTACCCGGCGATGCGACTGGCGTCACAACCGGTACACCAGAGGTTCGTCCACTCTGGTCCTCTCGTACTAGGAGCAGATCCTCTCAAATTTCCAGCGCCCACGGTAGATAGGGACCGAACTGTCTCACGACGTTCTAAACCCAGCTCGCGTACCTCTTTAAATGGCGAACAGCCATACCCTTGGGACCTGCTTCAGCCCCAGGATGAGATGAGCCGACATCGAGGTGCCAAACACCGCCGTCGATATGAACTCTTGGGCGGTATCAGCCTGTTATCCCCAGAGTACCTTTTATCCGTTGAGCGATGGCCCTTCCATACAGAACCACCGGATCACTAAGACCTACTTTCGTACCTGCTCGACTTGTGGGTCTCGCAGTTAAGCGCGCTTTTGCCTTTATACTCTACGCGTGATTTCCGACCACGCTGAGCGCACCTTCGTACTCCTCCGTTACTCTTTAGGAGGAGACCGCCCCAGTCAAACTACCCACCAGACATGGTCCTCGCTCCCGATCAGGGAGCAGAGTTAGAACCTCAATATTACCAGGGTGGTATTTCAAGGACGGCTCCATGGCAACTAGCGTCACCACTTCAAAGCCTCCCACCTATCCTACACAAGTAAGATCAAAGTTCAATGTCAAGCTGCAGTAAAGGTTCACGGGGTCTTTCCGTCTAGCCGCGGGTACACCGCATCTTCACGGCGAATTCGATTTCACTGAGCCTCTGCTGGAGACAGCGCCGCCATCATTATGCCATTCGTGCAGGTCGGAACTTACCCGACAAGGAATTTCGCTACCTTAGGACCGTTATAGTTACGGCCGCCGTTTACTGGGGCTTCGATCAAGAGCTTCGCTTACGCTAACCCCATCAATTAACCTTCCAGCACCGGGCAGGCATCACACCCTATACGTCCACTTTCGTGTTTGCAGAGTGCTATGTTTTTAATAAACAGTTGCAGCGGCCTGGTTTCTGAGGCTGCCAACAGCTCAAGGAGCAAGTCCTATCACCGCCGGCAGCGTACCTTCTCCCGAAGTTACGGTACCATTTTGCCTAGTTCCTTCAGCAGAGTTCTCTCAAGCGCTTTGGTCTACTCGACCTGACCACCTGTGTCGGTTTCGGGTACGATTCCAGTGTAACTGAAGCTTAGAGACTTTTCCTGGAAGTATGGTATCAGCCACTTCACCAGTAAACTGGCTTGCTATCAACTCTCAGCATAGAGCACCCCGGATTTGCCTAAGATGCATGCCTACAGTCTTCCACCTGGACAACCAACGCCAGGCTGACTTAACCTTCTCCGTCCTCTCATCGCATTACACTGAAGTATTGGAATATTAACCAATTTCCCATCGACTACGCCTCTCGGCCTCGCCTTAGGGGTCGACTCACCCAGCCCCGATTAACGTTGGACTGGAACCCTTGGTCTTTCAGCGAACGGGTTTTTCACCCGTTTTGTCGTTACTCACGTCAGCATTCGCACTTCTGATACCTCCAGCATGCTTCTCAACACACCTTCATCGGCTTACAGAACGCTCCCCTACCACTTGCAATAAATTGCAAATCCGCAGCTTCGGTACATAGTTTTAGCCCCGTTACATCTTCCGCGCAGGCCGACTCGACTAGTGAGCTATTACGCTTTCTTTAAAGGGTGGCTGCTTCTAAGCCAACCTCCTAGCTGTCTATGCCTTCCCACATCGTTTCCCACTTAACTATGATTTAGGGACCTTAGCTGGCGGTCTGGATTGTTTTCCTCTTGACTACGGACGTTAGCACCCGCAGTCTGTCTCCCGGATAGTACTCATTGGTATTCGGAGTTTGCATCGGTTTGGTAAGTCGGGATGACCCCCTAGCCGAAACAGTGCTCTACCCCCAATGGTATTCGTCCGAGGCGCTACCTAAATAGCTTTCGGGGAGAACCAGCTATCACCGAGTTTGATTAGCCTTTCACCCCTATCCACAAGTCATCCCCTGGCTTTTCAACGACAGTGGGTTCGGTCCTCCAGTTAGTGTTACCCAACCTTCAACCTGCTCATGGATAGATCACCCGGTTTCGGGTCTATACCCAGCAACTAAACGCCCTATTAAGACTCGATTTCTCTACGGCTCCCCTATTCGGTTAACCTCGCTACTGAATATAAGTCGCTGACCCATTATACAAAAGGTACGCAGTCACCACACAAAGTGGCTCCCACTGCTTGTATGCATGCGGTTTCAGGATCTATTTCACTCCCCTCACAGGGGTTCTTTTCGCCTTTCCCTCACGGTACTGGTTCACTATCGGTCAGTCAGGAGTATTTAGCCTTAGAGGATGGTCCCCCTATATTCAGACAAGGTTTCACGTGCCTCGCCCTACTCGACATCATCATATCAGCCCTTTCGTGTACAGGACTATCACCCACTATGGTTGCACTTCCCAGAGCATTCCACTAAAACTGATATGACTTAATGGGCTGTTCCCCTTTCGCTCGCCGCTACTGAGGGAATCTCAATTGATTTCTTTTCCTACGGATACTGAGATGTTTCACTTCTCCGCGTTCGCCTCATAAACCTATGTATTCAGTTTATGATACCGACCTTATAGCCGGTGGGTTTCCCCATTCAGACATCTCCGGATCACAGGATATTTGCCGCCTCCCCGGAGCTTTTCGCAGGCTATCACGTCTTTCTTCGCCTCTGACTGCCAAGGCATCCACCACATGCACTTAATTACTTGACTATACAACCCCAAACAGTCGTTTAT
>NZ_VPDX01000056.1:0-4467 GCF_013417475.1 Acinetobacter sp. YH12249
TTTTTGTGGATTTTTCATGTTCCACGCTTAATAAGTGAACAATGTTCCACGATCTTGATTAGGTCAATTGAATAATCAGGATGCCTGGTCTTTTTCTTTTTGGCGTTCATTCAGATCTTTTTTGAGTGCCTTTTTATCTTGGTACGATGCAATCAGCATGATCGGGATCAGCAGCGGGGCCACAATAATTCCCAGGGCAATGTCTTTCAGTTTCGGCATGATCTCTCTCCCTTAGTCATTATCAAAAACAGCATTCAGCACACGGCCAAATAAGCCACGTTTTTTAGGTTCTGGTTCAACATGCTCAGGAAGATGGATCCGTTTACTCTCGGAAGTAGTCAATTCGTCATAGTTAGAGTCAGTCTGTGACCGAGGATCCGTTGCTATATTTGAATTTGTAGATTCATTTAGCTTATCAATATTTTCTTGTTGTGACTGTTCTAAGGTGCCTTTAAACTCAATTCTATGAGTAAGATCTTCAATATGCTGCATCAAAGACTTTTCTCTTTGATTTGCTAAATCTAACTGATTTTTTAGTAAAGAAATCTGATCTTTTAATAGATTTTCGACTTCAGATTGAACGTGTACCTGTACATCCTTCTGAACTTGTTCAGTACGTGTACTGGACTGAACACCTATTGGGTTGCCATAAACTCTGATAAGTTCAGATAAGTCTATTAGACCATCATTATCTCTTGATAATTCACCATTTTTTAAAGCCTCATATATTGTTGTCCGTGATTTTTTAAAGGCTTTACTTGCGTCCATAACGCTAAATTTTGTAGTGTTCAATACAATCCCTCTGTTCATGTACAAGGATGTTCAGGTGAGCATATTACTGAACATTATCTTTATTTTGTTTGAAAGCCAACCTTTACTAGATATGGATATAGTTCTTTAAATTTTTCAGCATCTAATAGCATTTCGGCAATTCGTACGGCAAATTGCGGATAGCTTTCGGTGCCTTGAGAATACTTACTCATTTCAGGCAGTTCTGACAATTTGTTAGCAAATAAATGACGCTGAGCATCTGTTAACTTGGTGAAAATATCTAAGGTGTTTTGATCTCTAGCTTCTAGATTTGGTTTGTTAACGTTTTTCTTTTGCTTAAATGAGAATGAAAAGCCATAAATTGAACGTCCTTTTTTATGCTGCTCATATTTAACAGTGATATCTGTAAACTCATTAACTTGAGCTATAGCTAGATGTAAGACTCTGTCTTTAAAGTTCCCCATTCTTGTGTACTCATCATCAAGCACACCAATTTTTTTTCTAAACTCTTCAAGCTCTATAACAGGAGTTTGGCCAGTGCTACGCCATGCGATCAATAATTCATATAGGCGTACAGCATAAGCACTACTGAGATTACTAACTTGCTGTAATTCATACTTAGTGAACTGTTCTTCGAGTTTAGTAATTAATGGAACAATAGCAGGTGCAAAAATTAACTTAACAGTCGCTTCAGCATCAATATAACGAATCTCACTAACCCATCGGCTTAGTACGTTTTCGATGTTTCCTCGTTTATTTATTTCTTGATAGCTAAATTGTCTAGCAAATAAATCTTTTGAAGCATCCTTTAATGCTTGATAGGCAGTCTGTCTTGCAACATTGAATTGATTGATATAGCTATCTGCGTGGACTTCTAAAGGGTTGTTTGCATTAATTCCTTTACCACTTTCTCTTGCTTCAACAATAGCTAAAAGAATAAGTCGCTGTTCAACTAGATCTAGGTTATAGCTTGCGTTAATTAAAGCATTATCTTTTACAACTAGATCTCGCATGTTATTAGTCTACTTTTTTATTTCTGAATATAAATCTATATAAAATATTATGTAGTTAAATGCAAGGTAAACGTAGTTAAATCTACAAAAAATAATATGTAGACTTATGGTAGGTAAACGTAGTCATATTGGTAGGTAAACGTAGTCATATTGGTAGGTAAACGTAGTCATATTGGTAGGTAAACGTAGTTATATAGCCTTTGAAATCCTTGTAAACAAAGGCTTTCAGAGAGTCTAAAAGCATTAAAAACTTTAAAAATAATTAAAAGCCCAGGCAAAGAAAAATTGCCCTTGGTTTTCGCTACGCTCAAACTCTATTGAATCTCGCTTTCGCTCGATTCGTCGGGGCAATTTTTTGGCTCATCTTGATGTGACTTTAATAAAAAGCAAAAGCACGATGAATTCGCTTCGCTCATAGAGCTTTTTTACTCGCTACGCTCTATCTAGACTCAATTTTCTGCATGTGATTTACGCTTATTTAGGCTTCAAAGCCTAAAAAGCTGTTTTTCAGAGGGTCTAAGCGCGAATTTCAGCGATTTCACTCGTAGACACTCGTTCTGTACCTTTCACTGTGAATTTGAGCTTAAATCGCAAACAGGCAGCATTTAGAGCTATATTTAAAGAGGACTTAGATTAATTCCTTATCATTTGTTCCATGATCAAATTTAAATTTCTCAGGTCGCTTCTGTAGCTTTTCAAGATTTCTTTGAGCATTCGTTATTTTTTGGCTAGAACTAGAAGCAGTATCCAGGTTCACTGATTTTTCTATTTTATTTGAATGTGGCTTTTTTTCACTGATTCCCATTTTACTCAAATTTCGTAAAACTGAACTGTAAGAAATATTGTTCGCTAGCTCAGGTAAATCAGCGTGGATTTCCTTAATTGTATAACCAGCTTCTAGCCGTTTTTCTATTTCTGGTAATACAGAGATGATGAATTTCTTAGCGCCATGTCTGGTGACCATAATGACTTCCTCTTTCTTTAATTTATGCAATTATGTGCAACTATATGCAATTAAGAGCTTTTATACGATTTTATATGAAATTATCTGCAACTATAAGCTTTTAAATGGTTTTTATTCATTTTGATGTGCAATTATATGCGTTTATGTGCAATTGAACTTTCAGTGATATTGGCAAGATGTGTAATGTTGACCAACATGCAAGCATATTTACCCTCATTACTTCCACTTATTCGCCTTTCAGGCTCAACGTGGAATCTTGTCCTGCGGAGCTGCTGGCATAGCCAAAATGTAATTCAAGATGCTTTTGAGATCCTGAGGACGGCCAATATAAGGTCAGTATTAATCAAGATTTTTTAAACATTAAAATCTTGCATTTATGGCCCTGTAAGCCTTTCTATACGTGCGTTTCAGAAAAAAAGTGTATAGGTGTGATGCCTTGTATAGTGGCGTTAGCCTGATGAATTTCGTATATGAGATTTTATGTTAAATGGATACAGCTTTTGAAAATTTTAACTTTGAATCAGAGATTTCATTTTTAATATGATAAAACCAAAGGATAAAGAAAATTTTGATTTAGGTATGTCATAAGTGAATTTTTCAGGTGATGTAGAGGTTTTTTTATCTTGTCTTGGAACTAAAGAGTCAAGTTCAGATATTTTGAAAGCAGTTATTCTTGTTGCAAGTGAGTTTGACTCATTAGAGACTAATTTTGGTGGAGAAAAGTTATCCTATTGGCAATTTTTTAAGAGAGGTATTACGTTCGGGTTTAATGAACATCAGATACTAGATACCATTTTCATCTACGTCAAAGAGAATGAAGAATATTACCCATACCCATTTTTAGAAAATCTGATCACAGGTATTAATCACAAAAGTACGATGCAATCTGTAGCTAATTTATTTGGAACCCCCGAAAGAGAAAGTAATAGTTGGCTTAAATACAAAATATTTGATAATTATTTACATTTTGAGTTTGATAATTCATTAGAATTGAAACAAATTACAATGGGACAATATTGATACCATATTATTAATTTTTATGTGTTTTTTAAATTTAAACCCTAGATCTGAGTCTAGGATTTTTCAATTTCGTATAACCGCCATTATGTTAAATGAAAATAAATGAGTTAAAGAGCAGCTTCTAGCAGAACTATCATTAAAAGCTGAAAACATAGATATATGATTGATGCATATATCATTATCTGAGACATTTTATCTAAACTAAAAAAAGTGTAGCTTATTAAAATATTTAAAAAAATTACTAAAATTGTAGAAAAAAGGATATTCAAAAAATTATTAACTTTATGTTTTTTTATAAACCTAAAGATTATATAAATGAGCAAACTTGATGCTGAATTTATACAAAATATAATTGGGTAAAATAGCATGAAAAAGAAATTTGATATTGAAATTATGAATCCAAATATATTTAATCCGATAAAAATTTTCCAAAATTTATGCATATTTTACTCATTAATTATCAATTTTTTCTAAAATTAACATAATACACCTTATACGAAATGCTCTAAATTATTTGTTTTAATTCAATAGTTTATTTCGTATTGAAAAGCCCAACTCAGCTGAGTTGGGCTTTTTTGTGGATTTTTCATGTTCCACGCTTAATAAGTGAACAATGTTCCACGATCTTGATTAGGTCAATTGAATAATCAGGATGCCTGGTCTTTTTCTTTTTGGCGTTCATTCAGATCTTTTTTGAGT
>NZ_VPDX01000057.1:0-4436 GCF_013417475.1 Acinetobacter sp. YH12249
TTTCTCAGTGACTTGTTTTACTGCTTCAATTTTGAATTCTTCAGGGTATCGTTTACTGCTCATAAGCACCTCGTTAATTAGCCATTTTATCTAACTAAAAGGTGTCTACAAAATCGGTGGCTATTCATGCTGATTGAAAGACGGCAGGTCGATCAGGAATATTTTGACCTTTCATGGAGGAATGCATGTCGTGATTATTTCGGGTAAAGAAAGAATATTTATTAAAATTCTTATTTGAAAATAGTGACCGCTATAATTGAATATCAATAAAAACATTTGATCATTGAGCCACTTTTTAGAGTGGCTTTTTAATGTCTGGATTTCTGAATTTTGTTCGAAATATGGTTACTGAATAGATCTCTTGCGAAAGTCGTTATTGCAAGTTCATCCGGTTTACCAGTGCAGCGATTAAGTTAATGCGTAAACCGAATCTTTTCCGTCTATTTCGATAGCGTTCACTTAGTATTCTAAATCTTTTCAATTGACTGTTAATGTGTTCGATTATAACTCGTATTTTTCCAATCATTTTATTGTAATTTTTCTCAGCATCAAATAAGGGTAAATTCTTCTTTTTCTTTATTGGCATCAATAATTTAAAGCCATCTTGCTCTAACCCATAGTACCCTAAATCGGTCATAACATAGTCACAATGTTTGAATTTCTTAACTGTTTTTCTTGCCAATTTAATATCATGCTGACTGCCAGACGATATATCTACTCCTATGATTTGTTTGCTCTTCGGATGATAGATCACTTGGGCTTTTAACGTATGTTTCTTCTTTTTACCACTGTAGAACTTACTCTGATTTTTTTTTCGGGCGTTCTATTAAACATTCTGTCGCATCAATAATTACCCAGTTAAATTGTTCGTCTGCTGTGGTAATGCTTCGTTTTGGCAGGGTAAAACGTCTTGATTTCGTTAATGCATCTTCAACCTTTTTAATAGTTCGATTCACATTACTTTCAGCGATATGGTAATTTGCCGCCAATTCCAATTGGGTGTTGTAGCTCCGTAAGTAATTGAGTGTTAATAATAATTGATCCTCTATAGCTAAAGTATGAGGACGCCCTAATTTCTTTTTAAGTGATTCTGCTTCTTTTAAAACTTCGACCATTTCACTAAAAACTGCTCGAGGTACACCAACCAAGCGCTGGAATTCAGAATCTGAAAAACGATTTAATTTCTGATATTTCATGAAATCTATATTGAGGCAGTTTTTACTTTCGCAAGAGGTCTAATAGATCTGTATTTCATATTCTAGCTTCGTACTAATAGATAGAATGTTGATCAATTTATATAGATAATAAATATAAAAATTATTTAAAAAAGGAACAAATATTGCTTCTTGAAAGTATAGTTTTTGCTTTAGGTTCTGGATATGTATCTCTTTAAAATATGCGGCATTATTTTCCTTGTCATCCTTGCTGTTTCTCTCATGGTTTTAGGTCTTATTTATCAGGATCCTTTATTTGCTTTGATAGGGCTCTTGTTTGCTGTTTGCGCAGTATTATTATTTTCCATGATGAAGGAAAGTCTTGCTGACTTTTAGATCACTCATTTCGTTTAAAAGCTTAAAGATTTGGACTAGAGATCAAGGTGAATAGCAGGATGATAGTCATCAATATTATGCACCGAGATGGAATCAACAATTTAGAAAAATAATTGTGTTGAAAAGTCTTTGGATTAATCAGTGTAATAAGGAAGACTTATACGGGCAACCAGTCATGTGGATTAGATTGATAAGATGATCTGATAATACACTCATTGCTGGGTGCTATTTTGCAGAAGTTCATCGAAAGATGGGCTTTTTTGTTACCTAAAATAAAGCTTTATCAAGTTCATACTAGAAATTATTGACTCCAAAGATCACAATTTAGACTTTTTATATATGGATATATATTTAATTTCTATATATATTTATATTTGTCATGAATTGGCTATTGTTTGACCGTTGTACATTTCGTCAACAATCCTGAATCAGCGCAAAATGATAAAGGGGAAGAGCCCACAGCAATGTGGGCTTTTTTATTGCCTAAAGAAAAGTTTGGCTTAATTTCTTACTAGGTATCTGGCTTGAATAGCTTAGCTAAGTAATAGATCTGGTCAAAGAGACTGAGATTAACTAGAAATTTGAATAAGTGACTTATTTCTATTTTATCGGTCAATATGATTGTTAATCATCGACTTAATATCAAAGTGTGATTGACTGCATACAATATTTTCATTAACCTATAATTAAAGAAGAGGGTAGCACCTAGTTCTGTGAAGAGGCTATTTTTACATCAATAGGTATGATAGATTAGGGTTCTGGCGGCAACTGCCTATGCGGATCAGTTTAGCAGGACCTTCCTGTGACACTCCCGACTTTGGAAACGTTGCTATGAAGAAGCTCATCGAAAGGTGGGCTTTTTTGTATCTATAAACTTTTAAAAATTAAAACCAGTTGAAATACATTTTTTGTACATCGTAATGACAAGGGTTCATTTATCTTTATTAGTTGAAGTTAAACCACTGGACATTGTTATGGTCCAAGAGATCTTTGACTTTATTTATGATGAAGCCATAAAGGAGTATGAGCCATCAAAAGATGAAATAGTCAATAAGCTGAAGTTTTTTTCAATAACTCTGCGATTGTTTGCAGAGCTGAGGAATGAAGATGCTTGTATTGAAATCAATACTTTGACTGTCATATTTGAATACAGATTAAAATCTACATCTTATTGGGTATTTGATATACCTGAAATAGAGGATAAAAGCCAATTTATGGACTGGCTGTCTTCTGAATTAAATAAATTGTTATGACAGTGCAAAATCCATTAAAACTCAAAGAATATGCATCTTTCTGTGTTAGGGTGTTGTTATTCTTCCCATGTTGAAGAATATGAGTCATGGGTCTAATTCTTCTTGTCATTATTGTTTTAATAACATTCTTTGTAATGGTAAAATCCACCCAACACAAGTCTGGCGGAAAGTTTAAAGAAATGACTAAAAATAAATTTGGTCATAAAATTTCCAGTGCAATTGAATTTCAGCACCCCATAATTGAAATAGTTGGTCCTCAACTTGATAGTTCTGTCAGTAAAGTGGTTAACGCTCTCTTGATTATGGATACTACAAATACTGAATATAATTATGCAATTATGGTGATTATAGGTGATATTCAAGTAGGTTATCTAAGTGATGAAGATGCTGAAAAATTTCTCAAAATTTTAAAGGATAAGCGTCTATATGAAGATACTGGAATTGAGGTAAAAGCATTGATTTATGGAGATTGGGGTAATATTGATCAAATTGCAAACTTTAAAATTAATTTGAATCTTCCTAAAAATTTTGAAGAATCAGAAATTAAATAACTGGATTTACTAACTAGTCTCCTTGTGGAGATTTTTTATTAACAATTGTCAATTTATACATTAAAATTTGTCTGACAAAAAACTAAATAACACTTAATACAAACAAGCAAAAACTATTTGCTTATACACCCTATACCTTTAAAACTTAGTTTAAGTGCTACTTTAAAGGTGCTCCATGAATAATGATGAACTAGCTAAAAACTATAACGACGTGTTAAAGAAGCCTACCCGCTTAACTTCCCCAGGTTAAGCGGGTTATTTTTTGTCTGGAAAAAAGTATGCTCCGATTACTATTCTGCTTATTCTGCCTATATGGTGCGACTGAGATTAGCGACGGCAAGAAAGAATGCCGGGATTGTTTGAAAAAAGTTTAATTTAGAATGATAAATTTTTTTTATTGTCAATGAGTTAAGTATTATGTACTATTTGATTTTTCAATAATAATAGGCTAATAATTGGTTTGAATTTTGACTTAACGGGCTGGTTATGAGCACACATACAATGTATTCACACAACTGATTACTTAATATCAGTTATCAATTCTAATGTTATTAATTTTAATAACCCATATTTTGAATTCAAAGAGGCGCGAAAGGAGATGAGCGCTAAAACTCTTGTTGAGGTGGAGCGCTACTATCAATACTCAGCTATCGACCTAACTATCACCCAAGTCAATGGATGGGTTGAGTTTAAAGCAAAGTTAAAATCATAGCCGAACGTATTACGGCAAACTAAACCTCTTACATTCTAAATGTTGAGGGGTTTTTCTTTTCTTATTGGTGAGCCCATGATAGACAAAGTACAAGCTAAATAAGGCTCAGATTTTGTAACGTTAAGCTGTCTAAATGTCAGAACCTCAGTCATTTTAATTCTTAGAACCATCAAATGATTACGATTGATAAGCTCATGATTGAACTAAAAGAATAAATTAAGAATTTAGGTAATGTATTAAGTTACCCGAATCCTGCTTAAGCCGATGACTTCATAATTTGAATTGTTGGCTTATTTTTATGGATCAGTTGATATGCACACAAGGACGCGTAAATCCCTCCTAGAAATCCATGAACACTACGTGCTTTGCT
>NZ_VPDX01000058.1:0-4393 GCF_013417475.1 Acinetobacter sp. YH12249
TCGCCATTTTTCCCATAGCCACATTGTTTTGTCATCACTTTAACGCATGTTTTCCCATCACATTTTGATAGATCTAAACTGTATTTTTTCAGGTTGTTTACTTCCGATCTGCGCTGCTGGATTTCATCCATACTTGGGACAAATAAAAATAACGCCAAGAACAGCACCATTACCAACGCTACAAAGGCGCTGGCAAACACGGCAATAAATTGATAGTTAAGACGGCTAGTTGCTTTATCTAACTCCTCAATACGGCTCTTTAATGCCCCTATAGCTTGTTTATTTGTCTCCTGTAGTGACTTTTCAGCCTTATCTAGTACCCCACTAGCTACTTGGGTGTAAAATGTCTCTAATCGCTTCTTATCGTCTGCTATGGCTTCCCTGTATTCCTTCATCGAAGCTAATAAAATATATAACTGGTCGTCTAAATCGTTTTGATTGCTCATAGGGAAGGCCCATTTCTATTCATGCTTTTGCGTTGTTTCAGCTTCATAGCTTGTTCTTGCTGTAGCTTTAACCGCTTTTTATGTTCCAGTTCTAGGCGTTTAGCTTCTTGATCTTTCTTCCATTGCTCAAACCCTTGTTCAACACGGTTAAAACCCTGTTCTAAGGTCTTTTCCTTGTGCTGTTGTTGGTATTGGAGCTGCTGGCTGTTCTGCTGTTTGATTGTGTCGTTGAAACGGCTGATCTCAGTATCTATGCCTTTCCTACGCATCTGGGTGACTTTGCTGCCTTCATGTATGGTGGCTTGTAGCTGATTGCCCTGATCGGCATAGCTGCGGTGGTCGATTCTTTCCCGATACCCTGCATATTCCAGAGCATGATTGGCTAAGTTTGCCCAGGTGGCTCGAATCTGTTTAATTTCTTCCTGGCTTGTTCCCATGCCTAGGCTTTTTCTTTTGGTGTTACTTAGTTCAATTTCCGTTTTTTGAGTAAGGACTAATTTATTTTCAGGGTCCAATTCTGCTTTGCGAGTTGTTAGCAAGATATGTGCATGATGGTTTTTATCATCTCCACCTTTGCTGGGTGCATGAATCGCTAAATCTGCGACCACCCCATAGCGATCTACTAAGGACTTGGCGAAGTCTTTAGCGAGTTCCTTGCGTTGTTCTTCGTCCAATTCATCAGGTAAAGCAATAACCCATTCTCTAGCGGTTCTGGCATCTTTGCGGTTTTCCATTTTTTCCGCCAGATTCCAGAGTTCGGCACGATCAATTTGAGTATCTAAGTTCGAGATAATTTCGGTATAAGCCACACCTTCTTTTCTCGTAAAGTCGTGCGTTAATCCTGTCCGTTCATCTGTCAATTTTTCTCCTGCACGATAGGCCATAGATGCTACCGCAGTTCGTCCAGAACTTCGGTTAATGGTCTTGGTCGTACAGTGATAAATTGCCATGCCTTAGCCTTGTGATGGTTTTGCTTTTGCTTTTAAAAATTGCGTAGCAATTTTTTGGGGTTAAGGGGAATCCCCTTACGCAAACTTTGACTTGGATGAAATCCAAGTCGTAAGTGCGCATTTCATGAAAAACACGATAGCATATAGCCCGCTTGAATTTCAATTCATAGGGCCTTATGCTTGAGTGGTTTTCTATATCCCGAAATCTGAATCATGACAAAAGCTGCTGAAAATCTCGAAAAGAAAATTGAAGCCCAGTTGGAAAAGTTGAAACAGTTAAAGGCTCGTAAACAGGCTATCGAAGCTAGAGAAAAATCAAAACAAAAAGAGCAGGAAAGAAAAGATGATACTCGACGCAAAATTTTGCTCGGTTCTTATTTGATTAAAAAAATGAATGCCAATGAAGCCAATAAAGAAAAAATACTCGCTGAACTCAACGAGTATTTAACAGAAGACAGAGATAGAGAGTTATTTAATCTTAAGTGTAATTAGTTTTTATTTTTATACGTTAAAACCATGCTCTACAAGCAAAGGAAAGAACATTTCAAAGTGTCTTTTTTCTGCTAGCATTTCAGCTAAAAGTTGTCCGAATTGTTCATAATTTCCAGTACCAATTAAGTGGCTATACTCACTTTGTACACGCTCATCATAGGCAAGTTTAGATCCAAACTTAAGACGTTGTGAATCAGTCATTCGGTTAAAAAAATCTCCTATATTTTTGTCTTTTTTAACTTCAGTTCTTATTTGCTTTTGCTTAAATTTGAATGAAAAGCCTGTAATTGAACGCCCTTTTTTGTGTTGCTCATAAGTTGTTACGATGTCTGTATGTTCATTGATTTGTTTGATTGCTGGTTCTAATACACGCTTTTTGAAATCACACATCGCTGTATATTCAGTATTTTCAAGCCCAATTCTATTTCTAAAGTCACTTAACTCAATTTGTGGAACTTTGCCAACTTCGCGCCAAGCAATGATTAACTCATAAAGCCTAATAGCGTATTTACTTGTAAGCTGTGTGACCTGCTTAAGTTGATAACTAGTGAACTGTTGCTCAAGTCTTGTAATCAAAGGCACTACATCTGGTGCAAAAGTGATTTCTAATGTAGCTGAATCATCAATATATTTAATACGGCTTACCCATCTAGACTTAACAGTTCCTACATTTCCCTTTTTATCTTCTTCTTTAAATGAAAATTGACGATCAAACAGGTTTAGAACAGCACTTTTCAGTGCTTTGTAAGCACCATCGTTACTAACATTAAAACGACTAGCGTAATCATTAGCATGTATTTCTAACTTACTATCAGCAGTTATACCGTTACCTGTTTGTCTTGCATTAATGATTGCAAGAAGTATTAAGCGCTGTTCGGTTACTTCTAAATTATAACTAGCGTTCATTAATGCGTTATCTTTCACAACAAGCTCATTCTTCATCTTCAAAGCATATTATTATTCAAAGTAAGGACACTGTATAAAGTTATCATTAAAAGGTCAATATTAATTAAGTCCTTAAATCAAGACTAAATGTCCTTTTATAACCGACTAAATGTCCTTTTATAACCGACTAAATGTCCTTTTATAACCGACTAAATGTCCTTTTATAGGGCTTGAAACCCTTCTGTAGTAAGGGTTTAAGAGTGTCTAAAAGCATTTAAAAGCTTTAAAATATATATAAAAGCATAAGTGAGCATGGAAAACAGCCCTATGCCCTCGCTAAAGCTCGGACGTTTTAACCTCGCTAAAGCTCGGTTGAGGGGCTGTTTTTTTTAAATAGAAGTTGAGGATTTAATAAAAAAAGAAACTAGGCCTTCGCTTCGCTCAGTAATCTTTATGCTCGCTTCGCTCGTTTAGATTCTAATTAATACAGTTCGCACCCTTCGGGATGCTCTATATCTTTCGTTAAGAAGCAAAGGGGGGGCTTGTAATCAGGGAAAAGGCAGGGGCAAAATTTTAATGCCAGGTGATCGCTCGTAGACACTCGCTCGGTTCTTACTGGAATGAATTTAATTATTAAAATATCTAATTAAAACCGTAGAACATAAAAAATAGAAAAGTTGCCGCCCTGTTGCTCTATGATTCAAGGCGGCAATCTCTAATATAATGATATTGAAGGAAAAAACAGTTATATTATGTTAATTTTAAGAAAACTTCAGAACTGATCTACTTACTGATAATAAATGCTCTGCCTAAGCGTTTTAGTATTTTTTCGATAGTGGGTTCTAAGACTTCTGGAGTTAGATTTAGTTTAATTTCTACAGGATAAGAGGTTAATAACTCTTTGATAGGAGGCCTTTGTTCATCAGGCAGACACTCGATTAGAATCATTAGAACTTTAGGCTCGAAGCATCTTTTTGATGTGGCTTTGAGAGTTAGGCTAGGCATGGACCACCTAAGTTATAATATTTTATATAAGTACCACTATATCAGATATTTAAATAAAAAAAATCCCAGCAGGTGCAGTGCTGAGATTAGGCGCTTTCTGGGCTTAGTTATTATCGTTATCAAAAAAGTATAACTCAGTTTTTGCTTAATTAACTTTCTTTTTAACTAACTCCAATTTACTTAACTCTTGCCTTTTTTTCTGATCATTTTCGATCTTAATAACCATAGCTAAAATGAAAACCATTACTATAAAACTTAGGAAAATCAAATGTTTTCTCATTTTTAATTCCTTTTTTTAGTATCTAAGAGTGCCTTTATTCTTTGCAAATTGATATGACATAAAAAATCAAAATTTAGCTCGATGCTTTGAAATATGGCTTTTGCCATGTTTCAAAGTCGAGCCACTTTGCGACACTAAATATCTGATAGGTTTGGGAGGAGCAGAGCAAAGTACCAGCGGCAATTATTTAGGGTCAATCACACAATAATCGCCATTTTTCCCATAGCCACATTGTTTTGTCATCACTTTAACGCATGTTTTCCCATCACATTTTGATAGATCTAAACTGTATTTTTTCAGGTTGTTTACTTCCGATCTGCGCTGCTGGATTTCAT
>NZ_VPDX01000059.1:0-4371 GCF_013417475.1 Acinetobacter sp. YH12249
TGTTCAAATGGCGATTCAGCGTTTAATTGGTTTTGGGAAAAAAGAAGAGTTTAAGGAAATTTTGGCAATTTTAAGAAAGCAGAATCCTGATAGGATAAGGGTTCTGTGAAATTTGTCGTGTACAGAGGTTAATTTTAGAAAATCTGTTTTAGTTTGTACCTTTTCAAAATTATGTAAAAAGCAAATAAAACACTTATCCAGAACAAATAATCAAAAATAAAATATAAGAAGATAAATTGATCTATTCCTATAATAATATTTAAAGGATCTAGCGCTATACTCCCACCTGGAGATACTTCACCATCTACTAAAAACTGTAAGGGAAATCCTCCTCCAATGACTTTAACTTTTCCAAGCTTGTCTACAACTATACGATCCACTAATGTATATTTCTGATAAAACAAAGATAAATAAGTAAAAATAAAAGATAAGCAATTGAAGTATAAAAATTTTTTCATAATTTCCTCTCATATATCTACTAATTTTAACAATTTTTAATCAGAGCCTTTTGGAATAATTTGCTTTAATTTCTCTATTACTCTCTCAAAAAATTCCTTTAATATGAAAAGATTAGAATTTATTTTATTAAGTTTACTTGCAGCCTGCAGTCCAGTTACAGAAAAAATTGAATCAAATATAGTTGTTCCACGTATTCAATATACGGGGGGAGCAGATAATGCAAGTTATAGTGAGGCTAAGCTTATTAGGGAAGGTAAATGCCTATACCTAGAACATGCTGATGGCTCTAAAGTTCTGCCAATTTTTGCTACAAAAACTCTAGATTGGGATACGGAAACTAAGAGCCTAAAAGTAGATTCGGATACTTATTTTTTAGGTGATAAAGCAGCATATGGAGGCGGAGAATCCTATCCTCTAGAAAAAAATAATTATTCTTGGATAACTGAAGTAGATCATAGCTGTGATACCTCAAAAGTTATAGTTATTAATCGACTCATAAGACCAATTGAAGAACTACCAAAATGAAGAATAGCCTATTTTACTGTCTTACATTAGTTCTACTTATAGGATGCCAGCCATTTGAAAAGGATGGATATATTTTTATTAAAAATCAGACTGATTATCCAATTACAGACCTTAAAGTAACTTATATTAGTGCTCAAAAAACTTATAGCTTAGGTACTCTTTATCCTTATTCAGAATATAAATACGCCATCAATTACGAGCGGCACAATGAGGATTCAATAATCTTTTCATATTTAGATAAAAATCATAAAAAGATTAATCAAGAAGTAGCTACGTATGCAGCCAAATATGATAGGAAAAGTTATGAAATAGTTATTCAATAGAATATAAATTACAATTACTAATTGAACGAAAAAACTTCAATTTGAAATTTCAAAAACTTGATTTTCCCACTAAACAACTATCCATTTAACATAGTGGTTGTTATACGAACTATCTTTGTAATGCATATTGCATTACAATATTCTCATGCATTCAATAAATGGGAAAATGATGGCTACTGTTAATTTCAGGGTCGATGAAGCCCTTAAAGAAAAGTCTTATTCCATCCTAAAAGAACAAGGAATTGCACCTACTGAGTTCTTTACTAATATTCTTGAATATATTGCTACGACTGGAAAGCTTCCAGTACAAAAAGCTTTACTCTCAGAGGAAGATGCTGATTTATTAGCTCTTGTTCGCAAACGTGTTAATGATCCTAAAGAGATGTTCGAGGAAGTCACATTAGATGACTTATAAGCTTTTACGTCATAAGGACTTCACTGCAGAATGGGAAAAGCTTCCTAGTGCTATACGAGATCAATTCAAGAAAAAATTAGCTAAGGTAATAGAGCAACCACATATTCCAAAGAATATGCTTAAAGGTGATCTTGCAGGCTGCTATAAAATAAAATTATTAAAAGCTGGTGTCCGACTTGTTTACCAGGTCAAAGATGATCAGGTAGTTATTTTGCTAATTACCGTTGGAAAACGAGCTGATAGCATTGTTTATGATGAAGCAAAAAAGCGGATAAAAGACTAAAAATGGGAGCTGCATGCCCCCATTTTTGGCTTCGTATAACGTGTATTATGTTAATTTTAGGGAAACTTAATTCTATAGGTGATACCAATGGACAAAAAGATAGAAGAGAAAACTAAAGATATTAATGAAAAAATTCAAAAATTGGATTTAGCTATCCAAGAACTAATAGAAACTACAGACAATTTTTTTATTAATGATAAGTACTATGGAATTGAATGTGCTTTTATTTTAGACCATGCACTAAATATTAAAATGCACTTTTTCAACAAGTATCCAGCATTTGCACCACCTCACTTACGAGGAGTAGAAAATTATGATCGAATTATACATATTAGAGAAAATAATCCTGAAGATAAGCTAGAACAAATTTCTCCTCTTAAAGACTAAATTTTCTAATCGCGTACTTAGAAGCCCCTATTATTTAACATAATGGCTGTTATACGAGATGAAAAAACCTAGGCACTGGCCTAGGTGTTAAATTAAAAAAATACATAAAAATTAAGGCTATAGTCTCAATTTTTCAACTTCGTATAACGTGTATTATGTTAATTTTAGAAGATCTATACAATTCTGTACTTTTTCACAATCATAGAAAAAGCAAATAAAATACTTATCCAAAATAAATAATCAATAAAAAAATTGAGAAAAACAAATTGATCCATGCCGATGAAAATAAATAAAGGATTGATACTTATACTTCCGACTGGAGAGGTTTCACCATCTATAAGGAACTGGAGAGGAAATCCCCCAGCTATGACTTTAACTTTTTCAAGCTTATCTACAACTATGCGAGCAACTAATATATTTTTTTGATAAAGCAAAGATACGTAAGTCAAAATAATCGCTAAAAAATTAAAATATAATATTTTTTTCATAACTATTCTTTATCTTTTAAGTTAATTAAAAACAGCCAATAACATAAGCCAGGAAATAGAGCCAGAAAGCTAGCCCATGTATTGGTATACATCTTCCACCAATCTTCAGCAATCTTTCCAGTATGCCCCCATCCTAAAAGAATAAAAAATGGAGTAGCAATAATTAGAGAGGTAATACAGATGGTTAATAAATTAAGACTGTTATAACGATTTAAAAGAATTGAGAATATGTAGCTAAAAGGCACAGTCAAAATACAATAAGCCAAGTAAATAAGACCGTGTCCTACAAGAACTACGAAAATCGAGTATAGGCTGTATTCGTGATTCACTGCGATAAACAGGACTGTTGTTAAAAAAAGTAAAGGTAAAGGAGCAAGTAAGAGTGCTTTTACTATTTGTTCATTTGAGTATTTCACTAATTTAATTCTCTTATCTACTCAATAAATAATAATACTATAACGATTTTATTGGAGGTTTTTTGATTCTATTTAACATAATGGCGGTTATACGAATTGAACGTAAGCGTCCGCTGAACCCCATGCCTATTTTTTAATTCGGTTCAGGTTTCCAGCGGTGTGGTAGCAATTCTTCAATCTGAGTCACTTTATGTGTCGGCAACCTTTTCAGCACATCACTTAAATAGGCATTTAATCCTGAGAACTAAGAATTATCATTTAAAAATACCACAAAGTAGTATAAAATAAACTACTACAAGGTAGTATGAATGCAATCAATGTATACAATATGTGAGACTCCATTATTTACTAAATACTGTCTTGTTTATTGGACTCAGGAAGAATATGAGGAATTCAAAACATTCTTAGCATTAAATCCTGAAGCAGGAGATGTAGAGCCTAATGCAGGTGGTATTCGTAAGATTAGATGGACTAGCGGTGGTAGAGGTAAAAGTGGTGGTGTCAGAGTCATCTACTTTAATCGTTTAGCAAATGGAGAGATTTGGTTATTAACCTTGTACAGTAAAAAGCAAACTGTACAGCTTAGTAAGAAGACTCTTCAAGCATTAGTGGAGAAACTAAATGACTCGTTTAATGACTGAAAAAGAACTTGAGGCTTTTGAAGCAACTAGGGATATTGAAGCTGAAATATTACAAGGCATCGACGATATGCTTACTAGTAATGCAGCGAAAAGAACCGTAATCACTGAGACAGATGTAGCGTTAGCTCGTAGAAAGGCTCAACTAACACAAGATCAGTTTGCTAAGATTCTTGGCGTATCAAGACGTACTCTTGAATCATGGGAACAAGGTGCGAGAAGACCATCAGGAGCAGCAACATCCCTTATTCGATTATTTATTGTTGATCCAAAATTTGTAAAAGAGAGTCTGGCTTAATTTAGACAGCTCAGAGATGGATCCGTAAATTTGAACAACTCCTATAAGTGATATTCTGCTCCTCAAATGATGTTATAAACATCAATATATGGAGTATTTTATGGCACGTAGACCAAGAAGAAATCATTCAAATGATTTT
>NZ_VPDX01000060.1:0-3939 GCF_013417475.1 Acinetobacter sp. YH12249
TGAAAACCTTCAAAATCCTTGCTGAGCGTTATCGAAATAGAGGTAAAAGGCTTGGTTTGAGATTCAATTTAATCGCTGGAATCTACAACTTGGAACTGAGCAAAAAATGATTTATGAAAGAGGTCTACTATTTAGTCAATATAGCAAACTATGGTAAAATAAATGCATCAATAAATTATTATAATTTAGTTGCAGAGTTCCTAAGAGAAAAGATTAAGGAAATAAATTTAAATGATATATTAGAATTTGAAAAAGAATTTCCTTTTGTTAATAATCACAACCATAATGATGAACTTGACTTGACATTAGAAGAGCTAAGAAAGTCTAAATATTGGCTTTATTTTAATAAAGGTTACTCTACATATAATCCCAACAAAGTGTTAACTAATTTTTTCATTAAATGCTTTGAGAATAAAATCATTGTTTTTAACCAGCACCCCATTACTTTACATCAATTAAACTTAATTAAGGATAAATCTAATACAGAGTATTTATCTCTTCCTTGTAAGACTAGAGATGAAGAAAACTTTTCATATCAAGACATTCAATCTCAAATAAAGAACTTAAAGAAAATTGTATTTATCCACTCTCAAAATGATTGTGCCCAAATAAATATTTCAAACTTTAATACTATAGGTGTAAAACGAATAAGTAAAATAACCCCTTTAAGAGATCTGGGGCGATTTGCAACACTACCTGCTGAGGTAACTTTTAAAGCAATACATGATTCATTTGAATTTATTCATAAATATTTAGATATATTACTTGATACTATTATTAGATATTCTTTATTCATAAAGAATAAAGAAGGAGATTTCAAAGATTTCTATAACTCTCCAGATTTTCCTGACACATTAAAGAGCATAGGTATTAAAGAGTTAAAAATACCTGATGATGAAAATTTTTTTTTAAATTTACGAATGAATCATGGATTTATAGATTTTTACAATATTCTTTTAGGGTCAATATTAGTTGCATTAGGTGCAATCACCGCTAGACGCATCTCTGAAATTATTGATCTACAATCATTAGATTGCTTATTGCCTAAAAATGTTGATCCATTTATAACAGAACATAAAGAGTTTGAGGTTATATTTGATAATCGAAAAAGTGGTGTTGGTGGCATTAATTTTCATCGTGAAAAGATGGCAAGACCTATACCAAGCATAATAGCAAAAATAATTTATAAACTTGAAAAGTTCAATTCAGTAATTTTAGATAATAATTTATCTAAATTATCAGATATTAATTTGGTTAATAGATATTCTTATGCTAGAAACACATGGTCAAAGTTATCTCATTCAACTTATGGTAACTTACTAAATTTATTTTGTGATTATTTTCAAACAAAAGTAATAGAATTTACCCCAAATGAATATAGAAGATATTATATACGACAGCATCAACTTAGACGTTTTTTTGCAATGATGTTTTTCTGGTCAAAAAGCTTTGATGGTTTAGATACATTACGCTACTTCCTTGGTCATACAGATATTGAACATTTATATCATTATATTACTGAACCTTTAACAGGTAGCGTTCTAAATGGCGTAAAATCTCATACAATTTCTGAAGCTTATTTAGGAAAATCAGGCCCAATTGTTAAAAACATTGAAAATTTGCGTGCAGTATTAATAAATCATTTCAATGTTGATGACTTGGAAATAATAAGCGCAAACAACTTTAAGCTGACAAATAATTTATCAAGCAAAATAAACTATCTTATAGATGAACATATAATTGACCTTCAACCTAGATTTTTTACCACCAAAGACAAAAAAAATAATACAATCCAAGAATTTGAGCTAATATTAATAATTAAGGATGATTTATGAAAAAAATTGATTCTCCTGAAGTTGAAAATTCAATTCAATCTGAAATTGACTTACTTCAACTTATAGTAAAAAAACCAAACAATTATATAAATGACAATACAATAAAATATGCTATTTCATCTCAAAAAAATATGGCTAAATACTCTAATAATGACTATGGCATTATCTCTCTATCACTAAACTCACACAAGCTTTATGTAAACAAGTATGCTAATATGACTTATAATCAGTTTAATGAATTGAGAATAAAAGCATTATTTTCAATCAGTAAAATCCCTGCAACCAAAAAGAATAAAATTGAAGAATTAAAAGCAGAGAATAACAACTTAAAAATCAATAACTTAATCCTTATAAAGATCATATATGATCTAAAGTCAACAATTTCAAATTTAGCTTTAAAAACCAATAGCAAATATACAATTGATGAAATAAATAATAAACTAAAACAATTTGAAAAATTATTAAACCATGCTAATGAGGTTTATTTTCATGAAGAATAAAAAACTATATTCAATGGTTATTAATTTTTCACTACCAAATTATATCTCCACATCCAAACAAGATATAAAATTTTACAATCTTGATGCCTTACCCTTTTTATTATTCCCTAATGGAATCCCATGCTATGAAGCTAATTCATATCTTATTTATAAATTAAAATTTGGTTATTCTGAAAACTATAATGGTGGCACATATAGAATATTTGCCAATCATTTGAGTCATTTTATCAGATTTACTTTTTATTGTAAGGAAATTGAAAATTTCTCTCAATTTGATGATAATTTATTTTCTGATTTTATGGATTATTTACAAGATGATCCTCTTGTTCGTTCGAATAATCAAATTATAAACATTGCTTATCAAATTATAGATTTTCTTTTTTTCATTGGGGAGCTTTATAATATTAATAATTTTATTGGAATTGGTAAAAATAATAAAATAAATTTAAGTAATAAAAATAAGAATGTTTATAGAGATAATAACAAAAAAAACTCTAACCCTAATTATTTTCATTATTCATTTCCTCCTCCTTCACCTAAACGAAAACGCTATCCTGTTTCCCTCGATGATTACAATAAGCTTCTGAATCATATAAATAACTCTGACATTGAGCCCCTAAGACATAGAAACTTATGTCTTCTCCAAGCACTTGAAAATACAGGTGGTAGAAGATCTGAAGTCTGCTCTATATCCATGAATTCTTTAAGATCAGCTTTAAAGACTGATTCAATCTCACCTTTGCTAGAAATTATAAATTTAAAAAATAATCGTTTAACAAAGACACGGGAAATTCCTGTTTCAAGAACTTTTTTACTGAATTTACGCTTTTATGTTCAATACTATAGAAATCCGATACTTCAAAAAAAAGGCATTAATCATGATTATATTTTTATTTCCCACACATCTGGTCATCCCTTACAACCTGATACATTAACTACTTATATGAATAATTGGTCCAAAGATGCCAATCTTTCCTCAAAAGTCTGTGCCCACATGTTCCGTCATAGATTTATTACAGAAAAATTTAAATCTTTAATTTTAGAACATGAATTATCGAATAGCGATGAATTTCGTAAACTGCTATTAAATACTTATCGATTAAAACAAATTATGCTTGAATGGACTGGTCACAGATCTATTACATCTTTAGATACATATATAAATTTAGCTTTTGATGAGCTTTCTGAAATCGATGAATTAAAAGAAAGAATTCTTGCAACCCCTTCTAATCATGTGATTAACACACACATCAATTTTTTAGAAAACTCTTTAAATAATAATCTTCCGATTGATCCTATTATATTACGCGAACTTATTGATCAACTTAAAAAATAAAACAAACTCTTAAATAAAGTTAATTACTTAATTTAATATTACATAACAGGTTCATTATATATAAACTATTCTTGTACAAACCTGCCAATATACCTTTATTTTACAATAGCTTTCTCAAATGAATTGGCCTATACCTAAACTGGTAATCCTCCCATAAATAACCGAAGTTAAAAGTAGAGGTTAAGCAGCCATTAGAGGTGGCTTTCCTTTGTTAGCTTGATGTGGTCTTTCATGGTTGTAATGCCACAACCAGTTTGTTGCATAATCT
>NZ_VPDX01000061.1:0-3509 GCF_013417475.1 Acinetobacter sp. YH12249
ATAGGTACTACCGTTTTTGCGCTCGTAAAGGTCGGCTGCTTCCCAAAAGGTAATCGGATTATGTTCCGCCCATTTCGGCATGTTTCCATAGGCACTATGTTCAAGGTCAGTTTTAGCCTGTTCCTCTTTTTTCTTTTTTTCTTCATCCCGATCTATATATTCGGCATGCGGTGCTGCCTTGCCTGCCTTACCAACTTTGACACTTAAACGAGCTATCGCCATTAGGGTTTATCCTGTTCCTTTTTTTGGTTTCGTTGCTTCTTAAAAGCTCTTTGATCAAGTATCGAAGCCCAAATCATAATGATGATTAATAGCGGTGCTGCGATTACGCCAAAACTAATATCTTTGATTTTTCCCAATACCTGTTTTAGTTGCATGCTCTTGCTCCTAGCTTTGGTACTTCTTTTTTTCATTCAATTTTCAATTGAACGAAAAAAAGAAGTTTCAGGGTTTTAGGGATGAAGTCCCTAACGTGATTAGGTTTCTCTACGAAGTAGAGAAACGTCTAAGCGCGCCATCAAATTTTTGATGGAAGTACAGGCGAACTTCTCTAGAACGAACTTTAACAAAATTGCGGACATTGGACGTAATTATTTTGTTATCGTTCTTTGAGAATTAAGCCTGTGCTTTTGCGGTATCTGAATTAATGGAATCAAATATGAATAATGATTGGCTGTCTGAAAAAATCACGTATATTTCTGCTTTAAAGAATCCAAGTGATGCTCAAAAACTTTTATTGGAATTAGCAAAAATTCAATACCGTACACCCGACCAAGAGAAAAAACTGAATGCCTTGATTAAAGCCGAAAAAGCCATTGATCGAGCAAATAAGCAAAAAGTAGCAGTTAGAAAATTACTTAATGCAGAAAAGGAAGCTGAACGCAAAGCTCGTACACGACACCTCATCCAATTAGGCGCACTTTTTGAAATTG
This sequence comes from Acinetobacter sp. YH12249, assembly GCF_013417475.1. Taxonomy (NCBI): domain Bacteria; kingdom Pseudomonadati; phylum Pseudomonadota; class Gammaproteobacteria; order Moraxellales; family Moraxellaceae; genus Acinetobacter; species Acinetobacter sp. YH12249. Next base: position 933 of record NZ_VPDX01000061.1, read on the forward strand.
CTAACCTGGATAAACGAGATCCTGCAGAATTACTTGGAGTTCTGCTTAAAACTGCTGAAATCGACCCAAATGATGCGAAATGGGAAATTTGGAAAGACTTAGGCCAAGACACATTGAATCAGCGTAAAAATTAAAATTGATACATTAAACGGCTCATACTTATAGTTTTGAGCCGTTTATTAAATTTTTTTAAAGCAATATAACTTTATGAAATATAAAATTAAAAGCCATTATTAGGACAGTTAAAAATACTTCCGAAGTATTATTAAGACAAAAATTTAAGCCGTAATTGAAGACACTTTCTAAAATAAATAAAAGATTGGCGATTCTTTCGATCAAGTAGATGAAATTCATGTGCTGAGAGTTCCTTGAAGTTTATTTTATTCAGTGTGAATGAGTTAGATAGTTTTTTCAAATTTTTTTTATATTACAATGAGTTATGTCAATATATTATTATAAAATTAAGACAAATAGCCTAAGCTGAATTATTCTTAAATTAAAGGCCAGCACCATTAAGAACATAAAAACTAATGCTCTCAACTTCTCAACTCGCCTCCAAAGCGTCGCACTTCGTGCTTTGGCTTTGGAAACGGTTGAGAGAGTTTCGGCAATACTTTCCCTAAAGGCGGTCATTTGAAAAAATGACGCATCCTTTAAGTATTGCCGATTTACCGCATATTCTTTTGGCTTCGGAGCCACGTATATCGGTCGTATCCGCACATAGTTTTGCTGACTATGCAGACAAGGACTAAAGGTCTTGCACCTTCTCCCACACGCTCCCTGTCGAAGTATGGCGATATCTCTGCGAGGGTTTCCCCAGCATGCAACTTAATCGACCTATACAACTACTTCCAACGCTCCGCCTTTGTGAGAATCCCCTGTAAGCGGTTTAGCCTTTCGACTATCGCTACGTTGCACCAGTGACACTTATTCCCTCCACATGCAACGCATGCCAATCCGTAAAACGGACACGCAGAAGCAGGCAAAGCTCGATCTATGATGCTTATTTGACGATTTAAAACACGAATTAACGAAGACTTATCATTTTGAGTCTTGATCTAAACACTGTTTATTGTGAAAATAGAGTTCAGGTACAAGCCTTAGTGTGAAATCTGCACGAGTTGGTAGCTCTGCTGATCTTCGTTACTTGATGTTCGAGCATCAAATAACTGCGTACCGCTGAATATAAAGCGAAAGCCCATTTAGTTTCAATACTGAATGGGCTTTTTCTTTATCAAGTGCTTATCATTTTGGATCTATGACGCATAAATCCCCATATTTTCCATAATTACACTGTTCTTTCATCACTCTAACGCAAGTTTTGGATTCGCCTTCAACATTGCAACTCCGAATATCAAGCTGAATACCATCCTGTCTTAAACTTTCAATCTTAGAAATATTCTCAAGTGGTTTGATATAAACACTGAATAACCAAATGATGCCAAGCATCAGAATGGCAAAGATGCCTAGAACGATAGCAATGAGCTTCCATGAAAATTGATCACTGGCTGATTCAATTGAATTATTCAAGCGTCCAAGTGCTTTGGCGGTCTTAATAAGCTCCGCTGTTCCTTCCTGTAAGCCCGTATTTAGCGATTTTGATACGGTGCTATGGGTTTGCCCTGCGATGACCTTCTGAATGCGTTCCTCGGTGATTTGAAGCTCTTTAACGGCCTGATTGACTAAGTTCTGCTGTTGTTCTGCAACTGCCATCAGTGCATATAACTTTTTTTCATCAGGTGTCATCGGCTCATTCCTCTAGACTTCATTGTTCTCTGTTGCTCTCGTTCTAATTTCTGCTGTTGTTTGTACTGCTCCAAAGCAAGCTGTTTGAAGCTCTCAAAATCAGCCTTAAAGCTATCTATGCCCTGTTTAATTTCTTTATCTGAAATTGGGCTGTCTTTGAGGTCTTTTAGGTCTTTTTTCGGGTCGCCTAAGTCTAGTCGCTCAAGTTCTTTATAGGCTGTGCGTGACTGTTGCAGGGCTTCCCTGATTTCAGGGTCTTTGGCTTGGCTTGGTAATAGTTTTTTTTCAGGTTCTTTCTCTATGCCTTGCTCTTTGTAGCTTCGCATATCAATACGGCTATCAATTTGGTGTTTTTCTAAATGGCTGTTGCATAAATCTGCCCATCTTTGGCGCAGGTCTTTAATATCAGTTTTTCGTTCCTGGTAACTCTTGCCTGTATTGTCTTTTCTAGCTCCGCCACGTTCAGGATTCTTGCTGTTATAGCGTTTGAAATATTGCTCTGGATCTCGCTCGATTCCATCTTGCAGACGCTCATTAAACATGAGGTGAACGTGAGGCTGATCATTGCCGTCCATTGCTTTAGGGTTATGAATCGCAAACTGATAAGGATATTTTGAGCCGATCTCGGACCGAACAAAATCCTCAACCAGTTCTAGACGTTGCTCGGCATTCATCTCTCTAGGTAGGGCAATTTCATATTCTCGATAGGTACTACCGTTTTTGCGCTCGTAAAGGTCGGCTGCTTCCCAAAAGGTAATCGGATTATGTTCCGCCCATTTCGGCATGTTTCCATAGGCACTATGTTCAAGGTCAGTTTTAGCCTGTTCCTCT